>NZ_JBFTRT010000158.1:0-10459 GCF_056399685.1 Pedobacter sp. 01N416 | reverse complement strand
CTCCTGGTGTGGTAGGCGGATTGGTTATATCGCCAGTGGAAATACTTAAATCGTCTATGTTGATGCGGGCAGTACCGCCACTGATTTTACGGATCTGAAAACGTACATTCCCAACAATTGCAGTATTGAAGGTTACTGTTGATAATGTTGTGGTACTACTGGTAATGGTACTGCCTGATTGTAACCAGCTTGAGCCACCATTGGTAGAATACCAAAGCTGCCAGGTGCTATTGGCATCGGTACCGTATTTGGCATGGGCAATACTTACCACATCAGCTCCGTTTACGTCGAAATTCATACTCAATATACCGGTATTGCGTATTCGGACTGATTGACTGCCGTTTTTTGCATCTGCAGCAAGGTTTCCAATTAAGGCATCGTTAAGGCTCCAGCTTCCACTGCTTAAGGTTACTGATGCCGTGGCATAACTTCCTTTTGTGCCAGATTCAAAATCTTCAGGAAAACCTGCAGCAATAGCCTGTGTGCTGGCAGTAGCGGTTTTACTGTTTAATTTTTGTTCGAATAAGTTGGTTTCAGGTTGAAATTGGTTTTCCTTTTTACAGGCAGCGAGGCCAAGGCATAGGACGGCCAGTAAGCTTAATTTTTTTAATGCTTTCATGTTTAGTTTGGGATTATTTAATGGATGGGATTGATTGCTTAGGTTTCGACAGCAAATGTTTCAATAACTACACAGTTGCCATCTTGTAAATAGCCGGTAATCAGAACAGGTATTCTACTGGCACCCTCTAATCTGATGACCTGTATGTTGGAAAGGTTTTGCTTTAATGAAGAATAAAACGCTGTTATTTTATGGGCATTTTCTACCATAGATGCATCGGATGCATCTACCTTTGAAACGAGGTGGTTGAAAAATACAGCGTGATCCAGGTGTTTTAAATTGGATGGAGTTGAATGGTATTGAACTGCAATTTTTTGCAATAGTTCTGCAGGAGGGACTTTACCCCAGTCAGCCGCTTTAAAAGGGCTTTCTGATTCGGTAAAATACAATACACCCAATAAAAGCTTGGTAATTGTAACCAGGATGTTGTTACTCATGTAAATTAGGGATAGATGTTTACTTGTATTAACAGTCCTAATTTATAGATAAAGTATTTAAGGCATACCAAGAAAAGATTAATATTGTGTTAAGATTTTTACACGCTGGTCTGTTGGCGTTTACGGCGCAGATTTACGCTTCTTTAAAGTGGGTCAGCAAGGTAATTACCTGTTTTTTATTCAATACTTCTGCCAGTTCCTTTTCGGTAGCCTCTTTAATTTTTTTAACCGATTTAAAATGGGTTAGCAGTTTATCCGCGGTAGTTTTGCCGATACCTTCAATCTGCTCCAGTTCTGTTTTAAGTGTCCCTTGATCGCGTTTCTTGCGGTGGAAGGTAATCCCAAAGCGGTGGGCCTCATCACGTAGCTGTTGGATCACTTTTAAGGTTTCCGATTTTTTATCCAGATACAATGGATAGGAATCGCCAGGATAGAACAGTTCTTCCAAACGTTTGGCAATACCAATTACGGTAACTTTATTTTCTATGCCCAATAACTTTAAACTCTTCAGAGCCGACGAAAGCTGCCCTTTGCCGCCATCAATGATGATGAGCTGAGGCAACGTCTGGTTTTCATCCAACATTCTCCTGTAACGACGGAAAACGGCTTCTTCCATGGTCGCAAAATCGTTAGGACCCTCTACCGTTTTCACATTAAAATGGCGGTAGTCTTTTTTCGATGGTTTTGCATCTTTAAAAACAACTATTGCCGAAACCGGATATTTCCCCTGAAAGTTGGAGTTATCAAAACATTCTATATGTTTTGGAAGCTGGGTTAAACGCAGATCTTTCTGCATGGTCGTTAAAATACGATCGGTGCGTAAATCGGGATTTAATTTTTCGTATTGATTAAGTTTCTCTTTTTTGAAGAACAATACATTTTTCTGCGAAAGCTCCAGAAGTTTTTTCTTTTCGCCGAGCTTAGGTACAGTAAATTTTAAACTTTCATCCTCTAACGAAGGCTCAAAAGGAACAATAATTTCTTTTGAGGTGCTGCTGAACTTCGTTCTGAATTCTAACATGGCCAATGTTAAAATTTCGTCATCACTCTCATCCAATTGCTTTTTAACTTCGATGGTCTGCGTCTGGATAATCGTTCCGTTCATCACTTTTAGGTAATTTACAAAAGCATAACGTTCATCCGATGCAATACTCACCACATCAACATTGGTAATGGCGCTATTTACCACAGTAGATTTACTCTGGTATTTCTCCAGTACTTCTAATCTCCTTGCATATTGATGCGCCAGTTCGAAGTTCAGGTTTTCTGATGCCGATTTAATGATCCCTTTAACATCTCTGATTACATTTCCGATTTTGCCATTCAGGATCTCTTTGATCTCACCTATATTTTTATCGTAGTCCGTTTCGGTCTGGTAATTCTGACAAGGGCCTTTACAGTTGCCGATTTGATATTCCAGGCAGACTTTAAATTTCCCTTCAGCTATATTTTTTTCTGTTAAAGGTAAGCTGCAGGTACGAAGGGGGTAGGTTTCTTTAATCAGATCCAAAATAGTATGCATCATGCCTATCGAACCATAAGGGCCAAAATAGGTAGAACCATCTTTAATCACTTTCCTTGTCCAGTAAATCCGAGGATAATTTTCGTTTTTAACAATTATCCATGGATAGGTTTTGTCGTCCTTTAGGTTGATGTTAAATTTTGGCTGATGTTTTTTAATTAAGCTATTTTCGAGTAACCAGGCATCAATCTCGGTATCAACAATGGTGAATGTAATTTTACGGATTTTGGATACCAATACCCTTGTTTTGCCATTAAATTGGTTTCTGTCGCTATTAAAATATGAGCCCACACGGTTGCGCAGGTCCTTCGCCTTTCCAATATACATGAGCTTTCCATCAGCGTCCCAATATTGGTAAACACCGGGTTTATGCGGAATTGCGGTTAATGCTGTTTTATGGTCGAAACTGCTCATTATTTACAAAAATAGGATTCGAGAGGGATAATTTTGATTAAGTGGACGTCGGTTTAGTGTAATTTATAATTTAGGCGTGCCCCAATCCCGAAAGATCGGGAAAAGGGTCAGGCTATCCGTTACAATCTTTTGTTGTCTTTCGGCTACGCTCAAGGCGACAACAAAAGGATTTCCACTGCTATCCTTCACGCAAATCCCAAAGCATTAAAATCCCAACTTCTCATCCAATTCTGTTGCGCCTTCTTCCTGTTGTTGATATTGGTTACAATCAAAAGTAATGGAAACCCCAGATTTTGGTGCCTCAAAATCCGCATGACTGATTTTTAACGCAGGATTGGCATAGACTCTTTTGATAAAACCAGCAAAAATTGGTAAAGCAGTATTGGCACCTTCACCCTGGTTGGTACTGATAAAGTGGAATGCCCTATCTTCACAGCCAGTCCATATACCTGTTACCAATTGAGGAGTAATGGCCATAAACCAACCATCTGAGTTATTTTGGGTAGTACCCGTTTTAGCTCCGATAGGTGCGTTTACTTTGTATTTATAATTCAGCCTCGATCCGGTTCCGTTAGTTACTACACCTTTTAACATTCTGGTCATTACATAAGCAACCTCTTCACTCATGATCGGTTTTGGTATTTCCTTTTGTGAAAATAATACCACCCCATTTTTATCTTCTATCCTTAATAGATAAATCGGCTTGGTATAGGTTCCTTTGTTTGCAAAAGCGCCATAAGCGCCTACCATATTATAGATTGACGAATCGAATGTCCCTAAACAAATAGATGGAAATGCCGGAACATTAGGAATGCCCATTTTAGTAGCTAATGTAGACACGGCCACAGGACCAACCTGTTTCATTAAATAGGCGGTAACATAATTTTGAGAGTAAGCCAGGGCTTTTTGTAAAGTAATGCTGCCCGGTAGAGGTTTACCCGAATTTCTTGGCGTCCATGGTGCTCCATAGCCATCTATCGTTACTGGTACATTTGGCACAGTGTAACAAGGAGAATAACCATTTTCAATTGCTACGGCATAAGTGAACGGTTTTGCGGTCGAACCCACTTGTCTGGTCCCCATTTTAACCTGATCGTATTTAAAATGTTCGTAATTAATTCCCCCAACCCATGCTTTCACATGTCCATTAGTCGGGTCCATGGTCATCATAGCGTTACGCAACAACATTTTGTAGTAACGAACGGAGTCGATCGGTTTCATTACCGTATCAATATTACCCTTCCAGGTAAAAATGCTCATTTCTGTTTTGGTGTTAAAATCATCTTTAATTTCATCGTCTGATTTACCTTCCAGTTTTAAGGATTTATAACGGTCTGATCTTTTAATGCCCTGTTCAATCTGTAAAGCTTTATCCTTAAAAGGGTTTCTGCCTTTCCAGCTGGCGATAAACTGCGCCTGTAAGATCTTCATATATTCTTTTTGCGCCTCTTCGGCGTATACCTGCATATCATAATTCAATGTGGTATAAATTTTCAAACCATCACGGTCTAAATCGTRAGGTGTGCCATCAGGTTTGGTAATCGACTGCTCCTGAAAAATGTTTTTAATATCATTCTTCAGTACCGAACGGAAATATGGTGCAATCCCATCGTTAACTGTTGCCGCATTAAAATGCAGGTTTAAAGGTTTTTCTTTTTGCTCGTCAAATTCTTGCTGGGTTAAGAGCTCCGATTTAACCATCATGGCCATTACGGTATTTCTGCGGTCTCTTGATCGTTCGGGGTGACGGGTTGGCGAGTACATGGTTATCCCTTTTTGCATCCCTACAAGCGTTGCAGCCTCTGTTAAAGTAAGTTTATCAGGGGTAGTGTTAAAATAAACCCTGGCAGCCGATTTTATGCCATAAGCCTGGTTACCAAAATCAACCGTGTTTAAATACATGGTAATAATTTCTTCCTTGGTATAGTTGCGTTCCAATTTAACGGCAACAATCCACTCTTTAAACTTGGTTAACACCAGCGAGAAAAAATTCAGGTTCGATTCTCTAGGGAAAAGATTTTTTGCCAATTGCTGTGTAATGGTACTTGCACCTTGTTTTTTACCGATTAAATTATAACCGATAATGGTGAAGGTACGTTTGAAATCTATGCCCGAGTGTTCTTTAAAGCGGGTATCTTCCGTCGCGATCAGCCCGTTGATTACATTTTCCGAAATATCTTTATAAGTAACATTCGATCTGTTTTGAACAAAATAGGTGCCTAATGGCCGGCCATCCTCGGCAATAATTTCTGAAGCCTGGTTGCTTTTTGGATGTTCGATATCCCTGAAAGAAGGTAGCGCACCAAAAAGGCCCAAGCCTACCATCGAAATGAAAATAGCAAACAGGGCAATTCCCCCGATTAGTATTTTCCAGATGATTAAACTATATCTTTTTGTTTCTTGTGCAGAAAGGGACTTGTTCATTTTGTGTTGTTATTTTCCAATCACCTCCAGAATAGAAGATTTGGATGCAAATTTATTAATTTTTTATAGAATAGGTTTTTCTCCGCCAGCTTAAACCATATTACTTTATTTGTAATTGTCTTTTAAAAACTCCAGGTACTCGTTAATGCGCGATCGGTCTGTTAGCTTTTCGAAGTTTTCTTTGCTGATGATAAAGCCTTTATATAAGTTAGCTGGAACTTTCATAATGTTCTTTAACTGGCCTGTAATGCTTGATTCGTAAATTTTGGCGTCTTCAAGATCGATAAAACTCGTAATGTAAATCAGCTGATCATTATCTAACTCTACCAATTTATGTTCCAAATCATTATCGGGGTAATTACCACGGTTAAACTGGCCTATTCCGAAACGCGATGAACTTAAGGTTAAAGTTGCGTCGGCAACATCGATCACATAATAATACTCTTCTGATTTAGCTGCACTAAAAATGCTGACCGGTTTGTTAGGATCGGCCGGTTTAATCTCAACAGGTTTAGATACAGTGGTAGGGTCTGCTGTTTTTACAGTGGCATTATCAGTTACTAAGGGTTTTGTTGGAACGGCAATTGGTGTAGCCTGACTTACAAAACGTGGCGCATTTGGATCAAAATCGATAAGGGCAAGCGGCCGTTGTTTAAACTCTTCCAAATTTGCCTCAATATATTTTAAATGATCGCGGACCAATGGGGTAATAATTTTATCGTTTGGATAAAGCGTGGTAATCAAATTAAATTCAGTAAGCAGCGCATCAACCTTAGCGGTGCGGCCGACAGCAATTGCTTTTAGATAGGCATACTGTGGTGCTAAATCATTGTTAGGGAAAGCCGTAATGTTATCATCCGCCTGTTTTACTACCCCTGGATAATCTTTTTTCGCATAAGCATCAAAGGCTACATTGTAGTTGTTAATGGCAATGTTTTCCATTTCAGTTTGTTTGGCCGAGTATGATGGATCTAAGATATTCTTTGCAAAATTAGATTCAGGGAACTTAGTGAGCACCAATTGTTTATACTGATCTGATTTTACTTCATCAACACCCTTGTAATTTAGATGTAAACTGTAGTAAATGGCAACTAAGTGGTTATTGTCCGGATATCTTTTAATTAGTTCCAGGTAAATCTTATTTGCTTCCGCTTTGTCGTTTAGCTCTTGTTGATAGAAGCTGGCGATTTCGAAATAAGCATCAATGATTTTTTGATCGGAGGTAGCCAATAATGCGGGAGTGGTTGGCAAACCATCCAAAAACTGTTTTTCTAATGTGGTTTGGTCTGCAGCTGTTTGATTCGTTTCTCCATTTGCAGGCGTTATTCCTGTGGCTACATTTCCTCCTGCCAAAACCTGATTGGTTTCCTGGGCTGATGAACGGATGCTTTGTCGCCAGTTATCTTCCAGCTGTCTGTTGCCCCAGCGTTTTTTGAAATCGCCAAAACCATTGCTTATTGCAGCATTGTTATTAAAGTAAAAGGTGTTCCCCGCAGTATTATTCGAAGCATTTAACGATCGATTTGGGAATTCAGGATCATTTAAATATTGATTGCTGATTACCCCTCCAGTATTGCTCACCTCAACTTTAGGTGTTAAATAAGCTTTAACCTTAGCCTCGCGCTCGCCTGCAGGAAGTTTGGCAATAGCCTGGGCGGTATGTTCTTTGGCAATAATGGTATACCTATCAGTTAAATATTTCAGGTTATCGGCCTTTTTAACAATGTTGTCGTAGTCAGGAAAGTTTTTAGGTAAAATCATCACCGTACTATCGTAATACAGTTTTGCTTTAATGTAGTTGTTAAACGCTTTAAAATTTAAGTCGGCAATTCTTAAATAGGACAAGGCCTTTTGAGTTTGGTTTCTGGTGCTTTTTGCAACTGATTTGTGGTAATTTTCTTCGGCTTTTACAAAGTTTCCTTCTGCAGAAAAGAGCTCTCCAACCTGATAATAAATCTGATCGGTATAATCGAAATTCTTATCATCTTTTAACAAAGCAAGCAGCTGTTCTTCCTTATTCAGTTTTACGCCACTGAGCAATGCCCTTAGTTTAATGCGGTTTAAATTGGCATGAAAATACATCTCGAACGGTGCGTTGCTTTTTTCAACCTTAGTGAAATTGGCATAAGCATCCTGAAGATTTTTCTCTTTCTCCTGCAATTGGGCAAGGATAAAGCGCCAGCGTATACGCAGCTGTTTTTCTGCCGGAAGCGTAATTGCCGATTCTAAAAAAAGAATAGCTTCTTTATTGCGTTTTTGATAAATACGCATTTGAGCGGCAGTGGCTAAAGGTTCTGCCAGATCTTTCTTCAGCTCGTCAGAGGCACGCAACATGGTGTCAATAATTTTATCGGCAAGCACCATATTGTTCAATTGCATTTGGCTACGCGCTTTCCAGTTCATCGCCATAATGAATGTTTTTAAATCGTTATTATAGGTTTTTGCTGTATAATCGAAATATTCTGATGCGATAAAATAATTGCCTTTTAAATAATTTGCTTTACCCAAAAGCATATAGGCATCATCAATATAATTACTGAAACTTTTATCGTTTATAACGGTTTGTCCTTTTGTAATTACTTCATCAAGCTGTTTATTGGCTATTCCTGGTGTGAGTACCAGATTTACCTGCGGCTCTGGATCGAGGTAAACGGGTAGGGTTTTCTCATAATTATCGGCGTAACTTTGTAATAGGCTCTCATTGTACTCGGTTAGTAAAACATTGGAGTTGTAGATATAGTTATACCTTGCCGTTAAGTTTTGAAACCTGCGATCTACTGCTGTATCTTTATTTGCGACACAGCCATAAATAAGGAGGACACTTATAAGGATGAAGAAGGGATTTAAGTTTTTGTTAGCGTAATTTTTCAAGTATGATAAATCTCTTAGGTGGATATACAATAAACAATATATGTAGAAAAATATTTTATTTGGTAACAAATTTTAATTATTCAAAGTTAATTTAATTATTGCATTAAAAAATGGAAAATCCGAAAGAAGAAGATACAAAGAAAAAGGTAAATGCGGCCGCCAAATATTCGGCCATTGGCTTCCAGATGATTGCTACCATTGGCCTGCTTACTTTTATTGGCTATAAGATTGATGAGTACAGAAACAGCAAAACTAATTTAATTACTGCTGCTTTTGCTTTGGCAGGGGTGGGGATTGCATTATACCAGGCCATTAGGCAGGCCACTAAATAATTGCTAAATGGCTGTATTGTTAGATTGTTGAACGAGATGAGCCCAACAATGAAGCAATTTAACAATCCAGCAATAGAACAATTTACCTCAGTTAACCGATTAATCAATTTAAACAGTTAACCAACCTTCATAATAATTATCTCCCACACTACTTACTTGATACTAAAAACCTTACCTTTGCAAAAGTTTTTATCTGCTAAGAAATTATACATTGACTCTAGCCAAATTTACCAGTATCTATTTCATTTTCGTAGGCCTTTTAATAGGTGTAATTGCCGTTTTACCTGTCGTATTTCCTGATAAACAATTGTTTGTAAATAACTTTTGGGTGATGTTTGGCTTTTTGGCCGGCATCACTTACGTGGCTTATATGGTTTACGGCCTTTGAAATTTACTGTTTGTTACATAACTTGCGCCACCAAAATTTAAAGTAAAAAACTGCCAATAAATGGATTGTAACCAAGTTTTTGTGTCGAAAGTTAAAAGACTAATTGTTGTTTTTACGCTTTTAATCGCGTTTTTATCTATCAAAATTGATACTTTCGCTCAGGTTGATAGCGCTGTTGTTCCTGTTGATAGTGTTGTAGCCGGATCTGCCGAAGCAGTTTCTGGTGAGCATGGCGCTGCTAAGCATGGTGAAGAAAAATTCGAGCCAACTAAGGTAATTATGGAACACATTGCCGATTCGCATATGTGGCATCTTTGGGGGCATACTTCATTGCCTCTCCCTGTAATTTTGTACACTAGTAACGGGCTGGAGGTTTTCTCTTCTGGTAACTTCCATCATGGAGAACATGATTATAATGGTAAATACAATAACTATCGCTTAGAGGAAGATCATGTAAAGGTAGTTGGTGCTGATGGAAAGGTCGATGAAGAAGCTAGTAAGTCTGTTTTAGATTTCTCAATTACTAAAAACGTTGCCGCGATGTTCGTGGCGATTTTGATTATTTTAATTGTATTCATTTCAGTCGCTAGGACGTATAAAAAACGCGTTGGTAAGGCGCCAAAAGGTTTACAGTCTTTAATCGAACCGATCATTGTTTTTGTAAGGGATGATATTGCTAAGCCAAACATCGGTCATAAGTATGCTAAATTTATGCCTTACCTGTTAACCGTATTTTTCTTTATCTGGTTTAACAACTTGTTGGGATTGATTCCGATTTTCCCAGGTGGTGCTAACGTAACCGGTAACATTGCCTTGACTTTTGTAATGGCATTGGGTACTATGATTATTGTTAATATCAACGGTAATAAATATTACTGGAAACACATTTTAACACCTGATGTGCCTTGGTGGTTATATCCGATTATGATTCCTGTTGAATTAATTGGTATCATTTCTAAACCTTTCGCTTTAATGATTCGTTTGTTCGCAAACATTACTGCTGGTCACATTATCGTATTAAGTTTAATTTCCTTAATATTTATTTTCGAAACGGCTTGGATTTCTCCTGTTTCAGTGGCATTCGTAATATTTATGGACGTGTTAGAATTGTTGGTGGCATTTTTACAAGCCTTTATTTTTACATTATTAACTGCCTTGTTTATTGGTATGGCAGTAGAAGAACATCATTAATAGAAAACTATTTTTTACAAATTAATATAAATTAAATTAGTTATGGTAGGTTCAATCGCGGCAATTGGTGCCGGTTTAGCAGTAATCGGTGCAGGTATCGGTATCGGTCAAGTAGGTGGTAAAGCAATGGAAGGTATTGCTCGTCAACCAGAAGCTGCATCAAAAATTCAGACTGCAATGATTATCGCTGCTGCCCTTATCGAGGGTGCTGCTTTATTCGGTGTGGTAGTTGCATTATTAGGAAACAACCCTCAGTAATTC
>NZ_JBFTRT010000157.1:0-9231 GCF_056399685.1 Pedobacter sp. 01N416 | reverse complement strand
CGTACTACTCATACCGGTTGCATCGGGCGCTTTAGGTGTTAAATTATATGTTGGATATAAATTACCTACTTGTGTAATCTTAATTCTCCTGGCCTGGCCATTACCGGATTTAATTGTAACCACACCATAACGCGATGCACCTGTACCATTACCAGAAAATTTTAGCTGTAACTGTGTAGCGCCTGCTCCGCCTGCTGTGCGACCTATCTCTATCCAAGGTACCGCATCATTGATAGCTGCTGTCCATGCGTCGTTGCTGGTAATCGTCACTTCTGTACGCTCGCCATCTGCCTGCGCTTTAATATCCAATGAAGAAACTTCCAGTTCTGCTGCAACCTCCGACTTCTTACAGGATGAGGAGAATAAGGCGATAACGATCAGGAAACCTAAAAATATCCCGTAACTTCTATTTTTCATATTTATAATATTGTTCATTTTGGTTAGATTATAATTTATTTTTTCACGACCCTCAAATTGTCGAAGGCTTTTTTTACTACCAGTCTTTTGAAAATTTATTTCAACTCACGTATTGTCAAAAACCTGATTTCTTTTCACTTCATGCTGAAGCTTTGCTGTATTGCTCTTGGCCATATAGATCCCAGGAGCAAGGAATTCGAATGGCGTTGAAACCGCTTTCTTTTAGCCAGATTGACACATGCCTGGGTAACCAGCATTCACTGCTTTTGCAAGAGATTGTTTCCCGCCCGGACTTCCGAGTTCTTGTTTTTGGCACCTCGTAAACATAGGGATGACTACAATGCCGAAAGGATAATTTACTGTTCTCATATAGGGATATAATTGGTTTCTATTAAAAAATCGATCAACAGAGGGGTACTTGCTACAATTTCCTTAACCAGATATTGCGATAGCTGATCGGTTCACTTTTATCTCCATGACTCTGCAATTTAATTGGTGAGGCGCCATGTTTTCTGTAGGTTGGCTGGCCAATATAAGGGGTGTCCCCTTTGAGTATGGTGGCATTCTGCACGAGAATACCATTGTGAAAAACTGTCGCTACAGCCGGTGACCTTACAGAACCGTCTTCGTTAAAACGGGGAGCTGTCCAGGCTACATCATAGGTTTGCCACTCTCCTGGTTTTAAACAGGCATTTACCATCGGTGGCGATTGTTTGTAGAGACTACCAGCCTGCCCGTTTACATAGGTTTTATTGTCGTAATTGTCCAGCACCTGCAATTCGTATCCGCCAGCACCCCAAGGAAGAGCAGCCAGAAAAATACCGCTGTTACCTCGGCCCTGGCCACTTCCGCTTATATTTTCTGGAATCCTGTATTCAATGTGAAGCTGGAAATCCATAAACTTCTCTTTTGTCTGGAGATCACCCACAGATTTATCTACTGTCATGATCCCATGAGATAACTTCCATTTTTTTGCTGACACAGTATCGCTGGAATTTACCCACTGATCCAAATCTTTCCCGTCAAAAAGAAGTATGGCATCTGAAGGCGCTCCTCCAGGCACTTTAGCCGGGCTTACCTTTGCAGGTACGGGGGTCCAAACTTCCGTATCTTCTGGCTTAGCAGGTTGTTGTGCCTGAACGAACAGTGCATTTGTTACGAGTATCCCAACAATTAATATTGATCGTTTCATATTATTGATTGATTTCTTTAGCTATTGATGTATTATTTATTTAATGATTTGATCCAGGTCGCAATTTTTTTTACCTCATCTTTTGAAACATTGGTCATTGGCGGCATCGGCGTGGAATAACCTGGCCAATGCTCTGGTTTAGGCGTATAAATCAGGCTTATTAGTTCCTCGACCGTATACTTTTTGGTGGAAATCTCTTTAAAAGAGGGGCCAACTTGTCGTTTATCCGAGTTGTGGCAAGCCAGGCAAGTATTTTTAGTTAGCAGCCCTTTCACCTGCTCATAAGTTGGAATTTTCACTACTGATGTTTTTCCACCTGATGAAGACTTTTTGCTTTGTGCCAAAGGCAGCGTTTTAGTTGAGGCCGAATTTTTGGTACTTACTTCTGTAAGGCTAAGCGCTTTGCCTTCCGGAATATTATTTAAGGTATAATATGCTGTTGGATGTACCAGACTATAGTAATTCTCTTGTGATCGAATACCATCCAAAGTAATGTTGTGAATATATCCTTTGCGCAAGCCGGCTACAATAATTCGGGCAGTGAGGCCATCAGCTGAAACGCGAACRCCCTTTACATTGCATTTTTGGCTATTTACCGACGGGCTTCCATATACACTATGGTATTTATAAATAAAGCTTTCCACTGAATAAGAAGCAAGATCTGAGGCGTATTTCTTATCAACAGGTTTGGTGAACGCTATTTCAAACCCATCAGGCATGGCTTTGATACTGCGCATTTCAAAAGGGATTTTGTTGTTCCAAACCAGTCGCTGAATCCCTTCTGTGGCCTCACCGGCCGAACCCCATCCTCTGTTGGTCTCGCCGGCGAACAATGATCCATCCTTCCCCCAAGCCAAACGCACAATACCCGACTGAAATCCACTTCTGAAAGGCCATGCGGCCCCCTGATATTCTCCGTTTATCTTTTCCATAAACACACGGCTAACCATACTCTGTCCCTGATCGCCCACCAGAAGCTGGCCAGCGAAAGGGCCAAAGGAGCCTTGAGGAATTTTTACGATCTCAGAATTTGAAATACCCAGAATTCCGTGAGGCAGCCACACCGCGGGTATTTGCAGTTCAGGAAAGTTCTTCTTCATATCCATCTCGGTTACCACCTTTGCATTCACATCGTTCTCTGGCTTTACACTGTTTCCCTTGCTGTCGTAAATCATCTTTGTCTCATTCTTAGCAAAGAACTGTTCTGTGGTCAATTTTATTGGAGACTGCGGCAGATTAGCCCACACCAAGCTGGCTGGATGCCCCATAAATGCGCCTTTTTTCACTTGCATGATACTTCCAGAGCCAACCCAATCGCCTTGATTATCAGTATAAAAAAGCTGATCATCAATCATACTAATTCCGCAAGGCGAGCGCATACCTGCAGCCCAGGGCTCTACTCTTCCATCTTCAAAAATATGGAGTGCCCAGCCCCTCCATGGAACCATACTTGTCGGGTTCCACCAGGTTGGCGGAAATCCAAGATTCAGGGTTACAAAAAAAGATCCATCGGCAGCTAGCTTAGGGCCAAAACTATACTCATGGTAATTTCCAGACAATGGCCATGCGTATATGGTTTCAAAATCATCGGCCACTCCATCGTTGTCCGTATCTGTCATTTTAGTAAGTTCACCTCGCTGAACACAATAAAATGATCCATTTTTATAGGCAAGTCCAAGCACTTCATGAAGGCCCGAAGCAAACTTTTGAAATGTTGGTTTCAGTGAAGAAGGGTTTTTCACGATGAAAACATCTCCCCTCCTGGTGGTGACACCCAGATCGCCGTTAGGCAATGTACAGAGTCCCCCCACTTCGAGGATTGCTCCTTCGGGAGCGGGAACTTTCATGATCTTAAAATAATCATCTTCCTTTGGCGATTCTGCCTGGGCAAAGCAGCTTATTGACATCAATATAAATGTCATTGCCAACAGGCACGAAATACCGTTTTTATAATTAAAAAAAATATTCATCGGGTTATTGGTTAAAAAGAATAGCGTAAACGATCTTACCTTGGAATGGAACCAAGAGTTCTTGAGTTCCCTGTATGGTTCTGATGACTGGTTTCAATGCCGTCTCCTCCTCGACCGTAATGGAATAAGCTTTATCTACAAYAACATATTTACCATCTTTCTGTTCGATGACGTTTGCCCTGGCGAGACACAGGTATAAATCATTGGCAGTTCCTTCTGGCTCAATTTCACGTCGAATGCCCTGGCCACCATCAATAACCCTCGTCGCATCCTTAACACTCAATCCATAGGTGCGGTATTTAAATACTGGCAGACCCGACGCATCAAGCGTATAACCCTTCGGTTTGAATCCTGACCCAGTTGTGTCTTTTTTAAACTCACTTTTTAATGTTGCCAACCGCTGAATCTGGGGTATGGCATCGCCGATCTGGATTGCTCTTCCGAGTGGCCGCGAAGAACCATCGCCCCTATCATGCCACATTGGTGTCGCATCCAAAAATCCTCCTTTCCACAATAATACCAATTGGCCATTGTCCGCGTCGTAGGTATAATGCACTTGCAACGGACTACCTATACTGATGGCATGCGTAACCCGTTTACCACCATCAAGATCAATAAAGCTCCTGAGCAGGATATTGCGTTCTGCCTTTATGATTATTGGCTCGACTTTGGTCTCCTGCGCAATAGCCGATCTGCCCGTCAAACAAAAGGCCGATGCACAGGCAATGAAAAAATAAGAATATAAATTCATGCTTATCTGTATAATATTTGGTTAATTAAGTGTGTTGGTTTCGCATTATTTTTAAAATTGGGCTACTGACTGGTTCATAACTTATCAATAGCATACACCATAACACGATGCACCTTTACCATTACCGGAAAATTTTAGCCTTTTGTGTGGATACCACTTTACTCCCTTTCTTTGCATTTCTCATATTAAATAAGAGGCCTGAATAAGCTTCTTCTGGATAATTGGTTATTAACATCGAAGTTAAGTCAGGGATACGTTTTAGAATAGATCAGATCTTTCAATTTCCGCTAAAAATGTTGCAAAAGCTTTACATCGGCAGCTAAAAACCTTTTTTTTGCTAAATAATAGCGTTTGAATTGGAAATATTTGTGTCCGATTTTTTTCCTGATCCGTAAAATTGGTAAGCAAAATTGGAGCGTTTTTTTATTGTAAACCCAGATAGATGCAGGCCTACAAACAACGTGAAGCTGTAAAAAAATACTGGACAGAATGCAATACCGGTAGGCGACATTAGACAACCATCGGGCATAGATAAAACAGCGGTTTTTCTGGCTTCTGATATGCTGCGTCATTCCCGCGCAGGCGGGAATCTTAAAGCGCTTGCATTACGATTCCCAATCAAGTTGGGAATGACGAACCGCCAAAACCAGTTATCCAACTCCTTTGTTTTTTGGCTAAAAACTGATCTCTATCAATGGCAGATTCCAGAGCGGTCGTCTTTCCCGCGCAGGCGGAAACCACGGAGTGCTCAGCGAAGCTAATTTTAAAGCGGTAGCCATCTTTGCCTTAGGCTCGGCCTTGCCTCGGCTCACCGCCGCCGAAGGGCTCTTACCTTTTTCTTGATAAAAAGGCGACCAAACCTGAGCGTAGCGAAAGCATGACTGCCTTTAAAAACAACAACTAAGAAGACATAAATCAAGGCTCACATCCTTTCTTGTAAAAACCTACGGAAATCTTAATCGCGGCAGTATCGAGGCTCTTACCTTGGCTTATCCCGGCACACCCGCTTGATCCTGCCTTGGGCTGTGGGGTAATGAGGGGAACTGCACAGATTTCCGTGCTTTTTCCTGCGAAAATCTGCTATGCCGGATTGCAGGGAGCATATTGCAGGATGCGGTAATTTGTTTTTTAGCCCTTTCCCTTTCAGGAGAAAGGTGCCGATAGGCGGATAGAGGCTAAGGCGCTCGCTATAATCGGTCGTCTTTCCCGCTAGTAGCGATAGTTGTAAGATTGCTTTCCCGAAAGGTCGAGACAGGCTGTCGGCTGAAAAAGCCTTCTCGCATCCGATAGCTATCGGATGACGAGTGCTTTTATTTGATTTTACAGTTCAAATACGGTAAAGGAATAAGGTTTTAGTTCGAGAGATTTAAGATTCGAAAAATCCATAGCTGTTTTTATAGGTTGGATTTTGTAATCGCCTGGAAGACCTGATATTTCTTTTTTAATTACTTGTTTGTTTACTGAACTTAACTTGGACAGATCAATATTAGTCTTAACTGCAACAGGAAGCATATTTACAATTTTGATGAATAATTTTCCTGATTTTTGGTCACGCGTAATTGAGTATGCTACCCGCTTAATTACATCTTCTCTCTTCACTGAAAAATCAACTCGTGCAGGAATGAATTCATCTCCTACATTTTGACCGTAAAGCTGTTGCACATAATATCCAATGGTGGGTTTAACTTCTGTATTATTAAAATAGATCAGATCAGGATTCCACTGTGTATGTTTTTCCTTTGCCAACAATGGCGCATAAGAGGCCATAGATACTACATCTCCATTGCGCTCCAGGGAGGTGAGATACAGCGCTTCAGATAAAGCAGTTTCCAGGTTTGTCCTATTTCCCCCGGGGAGACTTGCCGCATACTCTCCCAGATATACCTTTGATTTACTGCGGTCATATTTATCATAAAAATCCTGATTGTTTATAAACCAGCCTGGTGGACGATAATAATGCTCGTCTATCATGTCAACCTTCATTTCGTTGGCAAAGGCCCAACCTTC
This sequence comes from Pedobacter sp. 01N416, assembly GCF_056399685.1. Lineage (NCBI taxonomy): Bacteria > Pseudomonadati > Bacteroidota > Sphingobacteriia > Sphingobacteriales > Sphingobacteriaceae > Pedobacter > Pedobacter sp. 01N416. The sequence continues at coordinate 2,894 of NZ_JBFTRT010000157.1, read as the reverse complement.
TTCATAATCTGTGCCTTCAAAAAATGGCCCAGAAGTTCCAATAATGGTTATTTCAGGATGCGCTTTTTTAAGTGCTTTATAGATCATGGCGAAATGCTCACGAAAGACGTCTGTTATCTGGTCTTCATTGCCGATACCGATATATTTTAAATTAAATGGTTTCGGATGCCCTGCAGCTGCACGTTCCTTACCCCATTTTGTATTTGTGGCTCCATTACAGTATTCAACTAAATCAATAATATCCTGAATATATGCAGGCATATCTGCCATCGGGATTCCACCCTGTTGCCCGCCACCATTGGCTCCTGAGTTTTGGCAGGGCACCCCAGCGGCGATAACAGGCACTGGTGCTGCGCCGATATCTTCACAAAACTGAAGGTACTCAAAGTATCCCAGCCCCATACTCTGGTGATAGCCCCACAAATTGCGGTCAGGAACCCGAGTCTGTAAGGCCCCGATTGTATTTTTCCATCTGTAAATGTTATGGATCCCATCTCCGTGGGCCACACATCCACCTGGAAAACGCACAAAACGCGGTTTTATCGCTGCAATTGTATCTGCAAGATCTGCTCTAAGGCCATTTCGGCGATTTTTGAAGGTATTTTGGGGAAATAGTGAAATCATGTCGAGATCGATACGGCCGTTTTGTAATGGCCACAATTGCAAAGTCACATCCGAGGCTGAAACCGATGATTTGAGTGTCATCTTTATTTCCTTCCAGGATTTTGAACTGCAACTGATCAATCCTTTCGAAAGCAAGCCATATTTTTCACTAACGAGCCTTACTTCAAACGACTTCTTTCCTTCTTCAACCCGGACAAAACTGGAGAAAAGATAATTTTCGCCCTTTTTTAGTGCAATACCATCATAACCAGAATTCGATAATGAACTGCCATCGACCGTTAAATTTAGTGCCGCATAATGTGGGTTATTCGGATGGAGTGGCTGCGCTGTTCGAATTGCAAAATCCCCTTCTTTGCCTTTGAATGTCCAGGAATGATTGCCGTTCCATTTTGTATCATGGTTTTCTTTATCTGATGGCTGATATTCGAAGTCACGATTTTGAATCAGTTCACCATAAAGTCCGCCATCTGCTGCATAGTTGATATCTTCGAAAAATATCCCTGTTAACAGCTTACTGATTGCTTTAGCTTTTTCAGGCTCGGCCGAAATATGCAGCTCCGGCTTTGTTAAGTTTGCAAAACGTACCGGATCTTCTTTGGTTGTCTCCGCATCTTGCCGCGCCTTGAAATTCCTGAGCTCTGCAGTTTTATTCAACTCTTCAACCACCGCCCATTTAACACGGTGTAACTGCCCACTCACCGGATTGTTTTGAATGGTAGTGGTGATGGTATTGCTTTTATAGGCAGAGAGGGGTACCTCCTTTGCCGGACTATAGGTTTTGAAGTCTTTTGTTTCTGTCTGAAAATAGGCGCCCTCGCTATCTGTGTATACAATCTGATAAATGTCGAGATCTTTACGATAACTAATCACAGGACGAAGGATATTCTTACCTTTTTCAAAAAGGGGATAACCTTGCGGCCCCCAGTCAATCAGATTTCTTGTTTGAGCATGGGCAAACTGCCTTACCCGATCATTTAAGCTCCATACACATTGCCAAACTCCTCCACGCCCCTGAATCACATATGGAGCAAACATTTTTTTATCTGATCCCCAGCGGCCAAAGTCCGAGCGAAGATAAACCTGTCCTGTTCCAACAGGTGTCCAATTATTTCGGTCATCGCTCCATGCAAACCGTAATCCATCAGTCGCGTATGAAAACAGGTAAACAGAATCAGTTGCAGCATGTTGCGTTGGTTCTGTTGCAAATGAGTTTCTGCTAAACAGCAGAAACACCAGCACTATAGATAGCTTACTTAATTTCATACAAAACGCAGCTATGAGGTTTAAGATTTACGGTTATTTGTTTTCCATCATTCTGAACAACTTTTCCTGTCCAGCTATCTGTAATTTTAGCTATTTTAGTTATCCCTAAATCTGAGCATTTTACAGAAATTTCCTTTAGATCTGGTTCATCAGAAAGATTGAACAGGGCGAGATAATGTTGTCCGGTTTTAGCATTCGTTGATGTTACCGCAACTTTCTTGCGATCGTTAAAAAGAAATTTTACATCCGTACTTTCTCTATGCATCTTAAGCACAGCTTTATTGGTAAGCAGCGAAGTGGTAAAGGGATCCAAACTCGGCATATCACCACCAAACATCAAGGGCGAGCGGAATATGGTGAAGAAGGTCATCAGCACTTGCTGCTCATCCTTGGTCAATCTGCTCGCACGGTCGCCGCCTCTTTCTCCGCGAATGGAAATTCTACCCAAAGGAATCATGTCGCAATCAGGCCAGGTTCCGGGCTTAATATAAGGCGCCCATGGTTGGGCAACATTAATCAGGTGAGTAATATGTGGCCAGGTATCCCATACATCATCCACCATTCTCCACATATTTGCATGTTGTTGAACGTGTTCTGCTTTTTCTATCGGCGTTTCGCCTGGTGAAGTGCTCAGCACAATCGGGCGGCCGGTTTTATCGATTGCTTTTCTGATGAGCTCTATTTCTCCCTGATGATAAGGACGGGAGAGATCATCTATTTTAATAAAGTCGACACCCCAACTGGCGTAAAGTTCCATTATTGAATCATAATATTCCTGTGCACCGGGTTTTGTAGCATCTATCGTATAATTATCAGTAAGCCATTTGCATTGCAAAGCAGTGCTATAGATCTGATCGGCAGTGTATTTTGTACCCTTAATTGGCATCTTTTCTTTAACGGCAAGCGTAGGGATGCCGCGCATAATATGAATACCAAATTTTAATCCCTTAGCATGTATATATTTTGCCAGGTTTTTAAAGCCCTGTCCGTCTGCTGCCGACGGGAAC
>NZ_JBFTRT010000156.1:0-11047 GCF_056399685.1 Pedobacter sp. 01N416 | reverse complement strand
GATCATATTTGGTTAGATTTTGGGTTATTTTAAATCACAGCTGCTTCCCGCTTCTTGTGGAGTGATGTAAACTCCGTTTTCAATTTTAATCGGATTTTTAAAGTGTTGTTTTAAATGGGGAATATGTTCCAGAAATAAAGCTTCGTGGCCCATGGCAATATGATTAAACAGTACCAGATGCTGATGTAACTGCCCCATGTCGCCAACATGGGGCACAACCGGCACGCCAAATTTTTTGCACAATAAACTAATCGTAATGAATTCACTAACGCCGCCTACACGTACTGCATCTACCTGCGCAAAACCTGTACAGCCAGTTTGCAGGTAGTTTTTAAAAATAATGCGGTTGGGTACATGTTCTCCCAAGGCCAGTTTAACAGGGGCAATTTCTTTAGCCAAAGTCTGGTGTGCCAATACATCATCCGGGTGGGTAGGTTCTTCCACCCAGAAAGGATTCATATTTTTAAGCTCATTACATATGGAAATAGCCTGTGGCAACGTCCATTGCTGGTTGGCATCTAACATTACTTTTGTGGTTTCACCAGCAACTTCACGTACAATGTTTGCCCTTCTGATATCACGCCTAGGGTCGGCAGATCCTACTTTAAGTTTCATTGCGGTAAAACCATTGGCAATAGCCTTTTTACAGTTTTCGCGCACCTTTTCATCGTCGTAATTAAACCAGCCTACAGAAGTATCGTATCCTGGATAACCGATATCAAGAATAGCTTCCCTCGATTTTTTGAAATCGGTTTGGCTTTGCAGCATGGCAATTGCCTCTTCTTTGGTGAGTACATCTTCCAGGTAAGAGAGATCGAGTGTATTCACAATTTCTTCGGGACTTAAATCGATCAGTAGTTTCCAAAGTGGTACGCCGCGTTTTTTTGCCCATAAATCATAACAGGCATTGGTTACTGAAGCCAATCCTAAATGTACAACACCTTTGTGTGGCCCTAACCACCTAAATTGCTGTTCGTTTGACAACGTGCGAAAAGTCTGTCCAAAATCGTTCATCAGTTCTTCAATATCTTTTCCCTTTAAGGTATTAGCATAAAATTGAGCGGCATTGCACACCAAATCGTTACCAGCGCCCAGGGTAAAGGCTAAGCCTGTTCCTGTTATGCCGTTATCGTTGGTTAAATTGGTAACTGCATAAGAGTATTGAGGATCTTTATGTATAGCATCGCTGCCTGCACCCGTTGATAGTTCAAATCGTTTGTCGCTAATTTCTATTTTGTTTATCATGTTAATAATCTGGATTATATGATGGTTCTGTATCCTAGTTCGGCTCCACCGCTTACCGGTAAAATAGTTCCTGTTATAAATCTGGCAGCATCGCTGAGTAAGAATAAGCAAGCATCTGCAATTACATCACCGGCTGGCATGCTTCCCAATGGCTGAAGTTTATCTAAGTAATGTTGTATTTCTTCTTTGTTGGGCTGTTCTTTGCTCCATGATTGCAGGGTTGGGGTATTAATCGCTGCGGGCGAAACCGCATTAACGCGTATTCTGTATGGCGCATAATCTAAAGCCATGGCCTTCGTTAATGCATTAATTGCACCCTTTGTGGCTACATAGGCGGCATGATTATCTTGCCCTATTGTGCCTACCATCGAGCTGGTATTTAAAATACAACCCTTTGTTTTTTTAAGATGCTTGATGCCATGGCGGGTGGTATATAAAATGCTTTTTAGGTTAACATCCATCAACAAATCCCACTCAGCATCTGTAGTCTGATCGAGCGTTTTTGAAGGATGCGCAATCCCTGCATTGTTATGTATAGCATCTATAACACCAAACTTTTCTATGATCGTTTTAAAAGCATCTTTTACATCATTTTCGTTAACTAGATTGCAGGTTATAGCTATTTTTTGCGCGGTTTCGAGTTCATAGAGTTTGTTTTCGGCTATTGGGTTTTTATCAAGAATGCAAACAGTAGCGCCAGCTTTTGAATAAGCCTTTGCACATTCCCAGCCAATGCCATCGGCACCTCCTGTTAGTACAATAATTTTATGATGAAGCATGTTAGTTATTTGGTTAGCATTTGTAATAGCTAATTTATTAAGGAAAAAAGAGATTAACTGAGGTATAATTCGCTAATAATGATGTTATATTAGCTGTTTTTCTTAAATTATTTACGTTATTTGGTAATTTAAGATGTAAATGGTAAATTAGTTTTTCATAACCAAATAGGCATCATAACTAATGGTAAAGAAATAGTCTATATCAAATGAAACCGATTTTTGCCAAAATACTTAACGGAAAAGTAAATGATGTTTACGGCATAAAGATTGTAAACGCACCTTACTTTTCTACCGAATTCCATTTTCACGAAGAATGCCAGCTCACCTATAACGTTGAGAGTGAAGGGCGCCGCATGATCGGTGATAGTATTGAAGATTTTAATAACGAGGACATGATTTTTGTAGGCGCTAATTTGCCTCATGTATGGCACAATAGCCAGCAATATTTTAGCAATTCGACACCAAATATCCATGCACATTCGATTTCGCTTTTTCTCCATCCCGAAAAAATACTGGATATTTTTCATGAGCCAGAAAATATCCAGAAGCTTAAAAATTTTTTCCAACTGGCTAAACGTGGAATGAAATTCAACTTTTCGGCCAGAAAGGAAATAAAACCTTTGTTGTTAAAAATTGCTCAGGCAACAGAAGAAATAACGCGTTTAATAGGGGTGCTCGAAATTTTAAACCTGCTTTGTCAAAATAAAGATTATGCGTTACTGGCGAGCCCGGGTTATACCAATAACTATCAGTTAAAAGATAATGATAGGATGGACAAAATTTTGAAATACGTTTTTGATAATTTTAATAAAGAGATATTGTTGGTAGATGCTGCCGAGATGACCAATATGAATAAACAGGCTTTTTGCAGATATTTTAAGAACCGTACACAGAAAACTTTTGTCACTTTTGTTAATGAAGTAAGAATTGGGCATGCCTGTAAATTAATTGCCGAAAGTGATCACCAGATAAGTGAAATGGCCTATATATGTGGTTTTAACAGTCTTTCTAACTTTAACAAATTTTTTAAGCTCGCAAAAGGCGTTACTCCAAAAGAATATAAAAAAATGTTGTTTGCAGATTGATGAGGTAAAAATTTACTGAATGAAGAATGTTCTTTTAAAAGACTTCCTTTAAACAGACTAATCTTTACTAAATCCTATATTTGCAACATGCAAAAGTCCTTTATCGATCAAATGGGCAGGGAAATTTTCATCAATTTTCCACCTAAACGGATTATTTCTGTCGTGCCCTCACAAACAGAATTGTTATTTGATTTGGGATTGGATAAGGAAATTATCGGATTGACCAAATTTTGTATCCATCCGATAGAAAAATTTGCAGAAAGAACCAAGGTTGGTGGAACAAAAAAGCTTAACATCGATTTAATCAAAGATTTAAAACCCGATTTGATTATTGGCAACAAAGAAGAGAATACGCAAAGTGATATAGAGGAGCTCGCAGCAGATTTTCCTGTTTGGATGAGCGATATTTTCACTTTGGATGACGCGATGAAAACCATTGGACAGATAGGGGAACTTGTGGATCGTGAGCCAGAAGCTAGTTATCTTAACCATTTAATTTCTGCTGGATTTAATGATCTGAAAACACTTGCACTTCAACAGCATATTGATAAAAAGGTTGCCTATCTTATTTGGCGCAAGCCCTACATGGCTGCTGGAAAAAATACCTTTATTGATGATATTCTGCTGATTAATGGTATGACGAATGTGATTACGCAAGAACGTTATCCGTTGGTTACACTAGAGGAACTGAAAACTTTAAATTGCGAACTGATCCTACTGTCGTCCGAGCCTTATCCTTTTGGAGAAAAACACATTGAAGAAATACAAGCGGCCATTCCTGAAGCAAAAATTATACTGGTAGACGGAGAAATGTTTAGCTGGTATGGAAGCAGATTGGTTAAAGCCGTGCAATACTTTTTTGAGTTTCAGAAGCAAATTATTAGCTTTTAAAGGCAAATTTTCATAATTTGTAGCATACCGTTAAGTTATCCCGTTATCATACCATTACAATAAAAAATCATAATCCGATGAAAAAAGTATTAATACTATCCCTATTCGTGGCTGTAATTTCCAGTTGCAGTTCAATGAAAAACGGAGGAAACTCAACTACAGTTACTGTAAGTGGAACAATTGAAAAATTAGGCATGACTACGTTTCAGTACGGTACACATTTATTAAAAACCGACAATAAAACTTATGCCTTAAAAAGTGCAAGTATAAATCTAGATACCTATTTAGATAAGAAGGTTACTATAAAAGGGAAAAAGGTTTCTGGCTATCCATTAGAAGGCGGACCTGAATTTATCGATGTAACGCTAGTGAAATTTTGATACCTATTTGGTTAAGACAATGGCGTCTCCCTGAAAATGGGATTCCTAAAGCTTCACCCATGGTTCATTAACTTTTTTCTAATGCATTAAGATTGCCAGTCAAGCTGGAAATGACGGACAGTGCTTAGGGGACTGCAAAGATGTACGCTCGACCATTGAAATTAAATTTTCTTTCTTCACAAAGTATTGCAAAGATTTGATTGTTCAATTTAGTTTATATCTTTGCAATCCTTAAAACATCCTATCTGCGGAAGTGGCGTAATTGGTAGCCGCACCAGACTTAGGATCTGGCGCTTCACGGCGTGGGGGTTCGAGTCCCTTCTTCCGCACAACAACATCAACCGTTCCGATTTAAACATCAGAACGGTTTTTTTATTTCACAGCTTCTTGATCTTATAATCAGTATTATCGCGCTGTTACTCAACTATTGATACTTCACCTATCCTTGCCACCTAAACCTGATCGCAGTGGTTCCGATTTTTCATCGGAAAGAACAGAGAGCAGGACCGCATTATCCTAAATGCCACCGGACCTGCTTTCCAAAAATAAAGGCTTATATTTATTTGAAACGAAACCAATATTTTGTTTCAGCAATAGGCCTGCTTTAATTTACAAATTCTTTATAGTCTTTGCCTGCATACATCATCACAAAAGCACTCAGCAAACCTTTTGAGTAATTTTTTCTCCTTAAAAACTAAATAGTTAGCCGCTTTTGACCAAAATAATAGATAAAATATAGCGAATGCCTTTTGATTATTCAATCTTGTTTCTATCTTTGCAGTCCTTACAACATCCTAACTGCGGAAGTGGCGTAATTGGTAGCCGCACCAGACTTAGGATCTGGCGCTTCACGGCGTGGGGGTTCGAGTCCCTTCTTCCGCACAACAAGATAAAGGCCGTTCCGATTTAAAAATCGGAACGGTTTTGTTTTTAAAAACATTGATTAATAAAAATTGATGTGCTGTGCCGGTTGTGGCGATATATGGTTTTTTCTCAAATCTCATATCTCATATCTCCCGTCTAAAGCACATCTTACTATATCTCAGAAAAAATGAATATTACACAGGAAAAAACCGGCAACTTAAATGCTGTTGTAAAAATCAAAATCGCACCTGCTGATTACACTGGAAAAGTAGAGAAAGCCATTAAAGATCAAGCTAAAAAAGCACAATTACCTGGTTTCCGTAAAGGAATGGTTCCTGCTGCCCACATTAAAAAAATGTATGGCAAAAGTATCTTGGTAGAAGAGGTTAACAACTTGTTAAACGATACTTTATCTAACTATATCGCGGAGCAAAAATTAGAAATTTTAGGTCAACCACTTCCTAAAATGGATGATGAACGCGAATTTAAATGGGATAATACAGATGATTTCGAATTTGATTATGAGTTAGGTTTAGCACCTGCTTTTGATGTAAATCTTTCATCTAAAGATAAATTTACCGAATACGTAATTAAAGCTGATAAAGAAACTTTAGAAAGCCGTATCAAAAATATCCGTCGTAGCTATGGTAAAATGACTAATCCTGAGGTTTCGGCTGATGATGATGTACTTTATACTGAATTAACTCAGGTAGCTGCAGATGGTACTGCTGTTGAAGGTGGTATCACCAGTACTGCAACTGTTCGTTTAGATCAGATTAAAGATAAAAAAATCCTTAAATCGTTAATTGGTTTAAAGAAAGATGATGAAGTAACCATAGATATCCAAAAAGCATTAGAAGATGTTGCGGTAATTGCTAAAGCTTTAAATATTTCGGAAGAAGAAGCTGCTGAGTTAAAAGCAAGCTTTAAACTTCACGTTAAAAACGTTAACCGCTTAGAAGAGTCAGACTTAAATCAAGAGTTTTTTGATAAATTATTTGGTGAAGGTACTGTAACTGACGAAGCTGGTTTCAGAGCAAAAATTACTGAAGAAGTAGAAGGTATGTTTAAACAGGATGCTGAACGTAAATTATCTAACGATATTTATGAAGCACTTTTAACTAAACACAATTTCGAATTGCCTGATGAATTTTTACGTCGCTGGTTAAAGGCTACAAACGAAAAATTAACCGACGAAGAGTTGGCAGAAGGTTATGATGATTTCGCTAAAAACCTTAAATGGACTTTAATCGAAAACAAAATCATCAAAGATAACAGTATCGAAATTAAATATGAGGATGTAGTTCAGGCAGCTAAAGCTAAATTAGATGCACAGTTTAGAATGTACAGTCCAAGCCCACTTCCTGAAGATCAATTGGCTCAATATGCCGTTCAGTTTTTACAGGAAAAAGAAAATGCAAACCGTGTTTTCGAAGAGGTAAAAGCATTAAAAACTTTCGAACAAATCAAATCTGTTGTTACTTTAGAGCAAAAAGATATTGATTATGATAAGTTTATTGCGCTGGATAAGAAGTAAGCGGTTGACGTAAGGCGCTTTGAAAATGATTGTGCTATTGCTATATTGAGTTATGGCTCAATTTAAATTTCAATCGCTCGAAGTTTGGCAGTTATCAATAGCATTAACTGATAAATTACTTGATATAGCTGACCGATTGTCAGTTGATAAAAAATACAGATTTGCAGAGCAGCTCAATGGGGCTGCTCTTAGCATATCTAATAATATTGCCGAAGGCTCAGGTTCTGTTTCCAATATGGAATTCGCTCATTATCTGAATATTGCGCATCGCTCTGCCTTTGAGAATGCAAATATTTTAGTAGTTTTAGAAAGAAGAAAATATATTTCTGACATAGAACTGAATGATTATCTTGAAGAATTAGATAAATTGGCACGGAAATTAACCAACTTCAGGAAATATTTATTAAAATAACTTGCGTATTTGGTTTAGGCTTAACCCGCTTATCGCAAAACGCCAAACTCTATAACTATGAACATAGATTCACAAGAATTCAGGAAATTTGCCGTTAAACATCAGGGGATTGGCGGTTTACACGTAGATAAATTTATTGCTCAGGCTAATCTGGACCCTAAGAGCATGACACCATATATCATTGAAGAACGCCAGTTGAATGTAGCGCAAATGGATGTTTTCTCTAGGTTAATGATGGACCGTATTATCTTTTTAGGTGATGCAATTTACGATCAGAATGCCAATATCATTCAGGCTCAGTTGTTGTTTTTGCAATCAACAGATGCCGATAGAGATATTCAGATCTACATTAACTCGCCAGGTGGCTCGGTTTATGCAGGTTTAGGTATTTATGATACCATGCAATATATACAACCAGATGTAGCTACAATCTGTACGGGTATGGCCGCTTCAATGGGAGCAGTTTTATTGGTAGCAGGCGCAAAAGGAAAACGTGCTGCATTACCTCACTCAAGAGTAATGATTCACCAACCATCAGGAGGCGCACAAGGCGTAGCATCTGATATGGAGATCAACCTGAGGGAGATGTTGAAATTGAAAAAAGAATTATACGATATTATTTCAGAGCACTCTGGGCAAACATATGATTGGGTCGAGAAAGCTTCAGATCGTGATTACTGGATGACAGCTGAAGAGGCAAAAGGATTTGGTATGGTTGATGAGGTGTTATCGAGAAACGCAAAAAAAGATGGCGAAACAAAATAAAGAATCCCGTTGTTCATTCTGCCATTCTGGCAAGCATGAAACGTTAATGTTGATTGAAGGCATGGATGCGTTTATCTGCGATAAATGTGTAACCCAGGCCAATCAATTGCTTGCGCAAGAATTAGGGACCAAAGGGACAAAAAATATTCAAGAGGCGATAAACTTATTAAAGCCTCTTGAAATTAAACAACATCTTGATCAGTATGTTATTGGTCAGGATGATGCTAAAAAGGTATTATCCGTTGCCGTTTACAATCACTACAAACGTTTAAATCAAAAAGTTGATAAAGACGAGATCGAGATCGAAAAATCAAATATCATGTTGGTGGGCGAAACAGGTACTGGTAAAACCCTTTTGGCTAAAACCATTGCGAAAATTTTGCATGTGCCATTCTGTATCTGCGATGCGACTGTTTTAACCGAAGCAGGTTATGTAGGTGAAGATGTTGAAAGTATTTTAACGCGCTTGCTTCAGGCTGCCGATTATGATGTAACAGCCGCTGAACGCGGTATCGTTTACATTGATGAGGTAGATAAAGTAGCGCGTAAAAGTGATAACCCATCCATTACACGTGATGTATCGGGAGAAGGTGTTCAACAGGCTTTATTGAAAATTTTAGAAGGTACGGTTGTAAACGTTCCACCTCAGGGCGGACGTAAGCACCCAGATCAGAAAATGATCCCGGTAAATACGAATAACATTCTATTTATCTGTGGAGGGGCATTTGATGGCATTGAACGTAAAATTGCCAACCGTTTACGCACGCAGGCCGTAGGTTATAAAGTAAAGAAAGATGAGACAGTTTTAGATCTTAAAAATCTTTATAAGTATATTACACCTCAGGATTTGAAATCTTTTGGATTAATTCCAGAATTAATTGGTCGTATACCGGTTCTTTCTCATTTAAACCCATTGGATAAAGAATCTTTAAGAAACATTTTAACCGCACCTAAAAATTCATTGATCAAGCAGTATGTAAAGCTTTTTGCTTATGAAGACGTAAAGCTTGTTTTTGATGAAGATGTTTTAAATTTTATTGTAGATAAAGCAATGGAATATAAGCGCTATGCTCAAAACTAAAAGAATATGAACGAAGAAAAAGAAGTAAAAAAAGACGAGGAAATTGTAGCGAAATCAAAAAAAGTAAAAGAAGTAGAAACTCCTGTTAAATCGGGGTTAAAATCGAAAGATGAAATTGTTAAAAATTGGTTGCCACGTTATACTGGCAGACCCTTAGATCAATTTGGCGATTATATTCTGCTGACCAATTTCAGTAAGTATGTAACCATGTTTTCGGAATGGAACGATAATGCACCGGTTATGGGTTTAGATAAGCCTATGCAAAGTGTTACCGCAAATGGTATTACGATTATCAACTTTGGTATGGGAAGCCCCTTGGCTGCAACCATGATGGATTTATTGACGGCCATTAAACCTAAGGCTGTTTTGTTTTTAGGTAAATGTGGTGGTTTAAAGAAGAAGAACCAATTAGGCGATTTAATTTTGCCTATTGCCGCAATCAGGGGTGAAGGTACATCGAATGATTACTTGCCGGCAGAAGTGCCTGCATTGCCAGCATTCGCCTTGCAGAAAGCGATTTCTACAACCATACGCGATCATGGCAGAGATTATTGGACCGGAACCTGTTATACCACCAACCGGAGGGTTTGGGAGCACGATAAAGAATTTAAAAAATACTTGAAAACTTTAAGGGCGATGGCAGTGGATATGGAAACAGCTACGATTTTTACTACGGCCTTTGCCAATAAAATCCCAGCAGGCGCGTTACTTTTAGTTTCCGATCAACCGATGATTCCAGAAGGCGTTAAAACTGCCGAAAGCGATAGTACTGTAACCGAGAAATACGTAGAAACACATTTAAGAATTGGTATCGACTCATTAAAGCAATTAATCAATAACGGATTAACGGTAAAACATTTGTTGTTTTAACATAAGTTAAGTACTGTTGTAATTAGAGGGATCGTCATCCTGAACTTGTTTCAGGATCTTTTCGGCTTGAATTATTAACAAGTTAGATGCTGAAATAAATTCAGCATGACGCATCAAGTAAGGCAATCATTTTTGTTAAGACTTTGCATCGGACTCTTTTACCTGCATAAAAGTAAATCTATTTAAACAAAAAAAGACCGGCATTTGCCGATCTTTTAATATTTATTAAAATCTAAAATCTTATCCTAAATAAGATTTTAAGATTTTACTTCTTGATGTATGACGTAAACGCTGTAAAGCTTTATCCTTAATCTGACGGACACGTTCACGGGTTAAATTAAATTTCTCACCAATTTCTTCTAGAGAAAGGGGATGGTTAGAGCCTAAGCCGAAGAATAAAACGATAATTTCTCTCTCTCTTTCGGTTAAAGTAGATAAAGAACGTTTAATTTCTTCTGATAAAGATTCATTAATCCTAAGTTACCTTCATTGATTAAATCGCCTAAAGTTAGGCCTTGATTTTGATATTGTTTTGCAACAGATACAACGAAACGCAAGTTGGTCTTAGTCAATCGCTCTAATGCAGCCTGATCGCCCTCACGAATCTTCCTTGCTAAAATTACTTCCTCTTCTGCTGTTATTAAATCTACTTTGCCAATTTCGTGTAGGTATTTATCTAATGACTGACTTTCACGGTTGGTAATGGATTGCGTTATCTTGAGTTGTCTCATTTATACGAATTGTGTGCTCTTTAATTATTGAGTGTGCAAAGTTACGAAATTGTATAGCAATCCGAAAGGATAAAATGCTGAAAATGTTACTGTTTGCACAAGTTTTTTACAGTTTTACTTATAGCAAAAATCATTCCAAACAAAATTCTGACATTGTATGTCTGAATAACTGTATTATGATTGTTTTTCGAGTATTATTTATTGTAAATCAATAAATATATTTTGAATTATAATAATTATTTATTTATGTTTGTACTTTAAATGATTGAATAAATATGACGTTTCTTATTTTTTCAACTATTTAAAGCAAATAATAAAAGCCATTATTATGGGGTGTTTTTGATCATGTAGTTTTTGTCAGGTTGCATGAATAAAGATCAAAACAAGAAATCGGCTTAATTATTAAC
>NZ_JBFTRT010000155.1:0-9266 GCF_056399685.1 Pedobacter sp. 01N416 | reverse complement strand
GACCAGAACCGAGCGCTTTGGGTACAGCCCTGACGCAGAATATCAAACCAGTGTAGCCTATTTTTCAATGGAGTTTGCCATTGATCAATCCCTTAAAATTTATAGCGGAGGCCTGGGTTTTCTCTCCGGATCCCATCTTCGGAGCGCATTCGAATTGAAACAAAATTTGTTGGGCATAGGCATGCTTTGGAAATACGGTTATTATGACCAGGTAAGGGATAAGGATAACAATATGGTTCCAGCCTTCATTCAAAAAGATTATTCGTTTCTGGAAGATACAGGAATTGTTCTTTCTGTTCCGGTACATAGTGCTATCGTTAAAGTCAAAGCATTTTTATTGCGGCCTGCCACATTTGGCACCGCACCTTTATTTTTGCTGAGTACCGATCTTCCTGAAAATGATGAAATAAGTAGAAGCATTACTCACCGGCTATATGACCCAAACGAGGTCACCCGGATTGCGCAGTCAATCATTCTGGGGATTGGTGGGGGAATGCTGTTGGATCAGCTCAACCTGCAGCCAGATTATTATCATATGAACGAAGGGCATGCGGTGCCACTTAATTTTTATCTGTATTCAAAATATCAAAATCTCGAAGAGATAAAAAAAAGAATGCGGTTTACAACCCACACCCCTGAGCTTGCGGGTAATGAAGAACATGATTTTTCGCTGTTAAAAGAGATGTCATTCTTTTACCATATGCAGGAACATGAAGTTAAATTTGTGCTGGGACTGGAGGGGGAGAAGTTTAATTACACGCTGGCAGCATTGAAGTTTTCTGGCAAAGCAAACGCTGTTTCCAAACTTCATGGTGAAGTTGCCCGCGAAATGTGGGGAGGCTATGATGGCATATGTGAGATTGTTTCCATAACCAATGCACAGAATCAAAAGTACTGGCAGGATAAGGCTATCGCTCAGCGCGTAAATGAGAATAATCAACAGGCGTTTTTAGCCCGGAAAAAGGAATTAAAATCACTCTTGTTTCGGGAAGTTGCCGATCAGACTGGAAAGCTATTTGATGAAAATGTGCTCACCCTGGTATGGGCCAGGCGTTTTGCCGGATATAAACGAGCAGATCTGCTGATGTACGACTGGACGCGTTTCGAGATGTTATTAAAGCATTCAAAATATCCTATACAGATCATTTGGGCAGGAAAACCCTATCCAGAAGATACAGGCGCAAACCAAATCTTCAATCAGATCATTGATAAAACAAAAGCGTTCCCTAATTGTGCCGTTTTGGTTGGTTATGAACTCGGTTTATCCTCACTTCTAAAAAAAGGAGCTGATGTGTGGCTTAATAATCCAAAAATGTACCGGGAAGCTTCAGGAACCAGCGGCATGACAGCGGTTATGAATGGCGCTATCAATCTTTCTATTCCAGATGGATGGATTCCTGAGTTTGCACTAAATGGAGAGAACTGTTTTCTTATTGAGCCTGCAGAAAGTTTGCTATCCGAGGAGGAAAGAGATAAAAAAGAGAATACCAACTTAATGGATGCGCTGGAAAAAACAGTTTTGCCTACTTACTATGATGATCCATCAAAGTGGTTTAATATGGTTCAAAGTGGTATAAAAGGCGTCATCCCTGAATTCGAGTCAGCGAGAATGGCAGAAGCCTATTATAAGCAGATGTACCGTCAGGCCGATTAAAAAACTACTTTATTTTTGATTTTTTCTGTGGTAAACCCTTGCCTCATGACCACCCGCAATCATTAAGGTGACTACCATCATTTCATTTGCTTTAAGCTATGCCGACCTTTGCTGTTAGCATATAGCTTAAAGCAAATAACAAATGAAATCCATTATCATCATCAACGATCATAGTTCAGAATCTGAGCATGCTGCCATATTTGCACTCGTTCTGGCGCAACGTCTTGGGGTAAATATTATCCTGGCTAATTTGCCGGTTCTAAATCTAACCACGGATGAATATGGATGGACAGAAATGTTACCAGAGGTGCCGAATTCTGTAGCAATCGATTCCAAGCTGATGAAAAATCTTTTTGAAAGAAAAATGCGCTATCCGGGATTTAAACCCTTAATTCAGGAACTGAGTTTTTCTTTCGAAATGGGGGATCTATATAGGCTGGCCAACGAAAACGAAATCTTAATGGTTATAAAGGGTTTAGATGAATTTCTGCCTCAGGCTTTGCTGAATGTTAATCTTGCCATTAATAATCTACTACATAAAATTCGGGTGCCGCTACTGATCATTCYTTCCTCATGGTCTGAGCATGAACTCAAACGGATGGTGTATTTAACTGACCTGCGTTTCTGTGGCATTGGGACAGTAAAGTTTCTGGCAGACCTTGCCACCTGTTGGGATGCTAATCTGGTTATTGCACACGCTTCAGCCAGTGGCCTTCCGCTGATGGAGACCGATCAGGCAGAAGAGGTGTTTAATGATGAAATCAGCCTGAATATAGGCTACAAGAAACTCTTCCTAAACATGCTAAATCAAGGCGGATCTATGGATATACTGGAGGTTGTGGTAAGTGAAATGAAGGCCGACCTCTTAGTTCTGGTTGACCAGCATTTTCATTTTAATTCCCTTACCCAGCAATATTTCAAAGATAAGTGCACGCTGTATAATCCCGTTCCCATGTTGATATTCCCTTCATAATTTCACCCTAATAAAACATAAATGAACAGCATAAATAGTACCTCCCTGGCCTATATCCAATATCATGCTATCGCAAAGCACTGGGCATCAGACATCGATTTTTTTAAAATTGAAATGGTTTTTCTTCACCATTTGCTCGATGATCATTTTATACTGCTCTCCGGCCCAGCGTATATTGATGACCTAAAAGCCGTTGGTAAAAAATTCTTAAAGCTTGAACAAGATAAATATAGTGCTGATACGGATCTGATTGATTATATAAAAGTACTAGAGGGGCAAACAGAAAATCTTGTTGACAGCCATGGAGAATTGCTTGGGATAAAGCAAAAGCAGATGGAACACACCATGCTCCACCTGAATTCAAATTATAGAAAACTTAAACAGGAACTTTTTTCTCTGGTCATTTTATTAATACAGGATGGAAAGCGGCAAGGTTTGCCCAGGGCTTAAGTCCATTTTAGGTCGGCCAAAATGCTCATCTAAATATTATACAGACGGGAAATTAACCTTGATTTCATCCACATTAAACTCGTTTACTCAGTATAAAGGTGAAACAAAGCAGAGTAGTTCTGTCCGAGCAGGATCGAACTGTTAATTGCATTGTTTTAGCGAATAAGGCGTTTCTGCTCATATTTG
The DNA here is from genome assembly GCF_056399685.1 of Pedobacter sp. 01N416. NCBI lineage: Bacteria > Pseudomonadati > Bacteroidota > Sphingobacteriia > Sphingobacteriales > Sphingobacteriaceae > Pedobacter > Pedobacter sp. 01N416. Next base: position 6,003 of record NZ_JBFTRT010000155.1, on the reverse strand, counting down.
AGATGTTCAATAGAAAATGCGCTAAAAACAAAAAGCCTTGAATTTGAGCTTCTTTCATTGAAAGAGTTCGAACTTCAAGGCTTTTTACTGTTTCAGTAGCCGTTACTGGACAAGTTTCGAATTTTTTCTTGACTGATTTGCAGGAATTAGCGAAAGTTGCAAATTATTTTAAAACTTAAATGATCGTTACTGGACAATTTTCGAACTGAAATTATTAATCAATGATTGATACCCAGAAAATGAATCTTTCTGATACAAACCCTGCTGAATCCAAACTCGTTAAAGGTTACAGTGCCGCAATTTATCTCTGAAAATGGGAATGGTTTTCCCGAACTTAAATAGGAATTGGAATGGTCTTGTTGTTTTTATGACTTGTCATTTAAGTTTTATCCGCACAGTTTATCTGGTTATGAATATTTTGAACCCAAGGGTCTGTTAATAACTTATCAAGGTTTGCTAAAGGTATAATAGTTAAACTTTAGTATTTTTAACCAACTTTCAAACTAGGGGGATTATGAAGACATTTGCAAAATTCAAGGGACAACTATTAGCATGTGTGCCAAAAAAATGGGCAGACTTTTATAGCAACGCACCAAAGAAATTTGGCCATGAGTATATCACAGCTGCCAATTATACACGCGAAGAGTTTTTGGAGCTTGCAGAGATCACCAGGTTCCTCAACTTCAGTAATTACGAAAACGACATTTCCTATTCGGTACACAATGATTGTGAATATGTCCATAAGGATTGCGAAAGCTGGTTTCTTAATGAAAAGGAAATGGCACTTTACGAGTCAATGCCAGTAAAATTCACCCAGGATGATTTGCGGGCTAAGCGCCTTTTGATAAACATGCCCATTAGCTCCCAGGACAGGATGACTGTCGGAACGCTATTTAGACATGTCAATATTCCGGGAGCCATTTCTTTGATCTAGAAAAAGGATTGATAAAGCCTGTTTTAAAAGCTAGGAATGAGTAGGGTGTTTGAGAAAATTCCTCCCCACGTACTGGAATCAATCTGCAGGTCGTTGGGAGATATCAGTCACGGTTTGTCCGGAACGGATATCAATCGGTATCTTCAGGAATGCAAGATAGAAAATCCCACTCCCGATATTACCAAGTGGAAACGTCTTGTAAATGCTTTCGAACAAAAGCAATTTTACGCCAAAAATTCCAATGATATCCTAAGGTTTATACAAATTGCCTTACACCCCTCCAGGTTCCTCAAATTCGGTACCGATTTTTTTTTCGGGATAGTCACCTCTATAAATGAATCACTTTCTTTCCTTGGAATAGAATACACCATTGAAGGCCGCTTCAAGGGGAAAACTGTCGCGAAAACCATCGATCAGGCTCAGAAGCGTGCGGAAAGCCTGCTCGATAAACTGGAAGTCAGGGGGCTTCACCAGGCCATTTACAGATACTGTAAGGCTGAGCTTTTAGTGGATAATTATTTTCATGCGGTATTTGAAACAACAAAAGGTGTGGCGGACCGCATCCGAGACCTGGCTAATCTGACCAATGATGGCGGTAAGCTGGTTGCCGAGGTATTTTCATCCGCCTCTCCAATATTGATCATCAATAATTTCACAACTGAAACCGATGTGAGCGAGCACAAAGGCTTTGCAAACCTTCTTATCGGTTTCTTTGGGATGTTTAGGAATACGACTGCCCACGTTCCTAAAACAGATTGGGCAATGTCTGAACAGGACGCTATAGAAATAATGACTATTGCATCCCTTTGCCATCGTAAACTGGATAAATCACATAAAATCAGATAATGACCAAAGATCAGTTACGGGTTGAATATCAACGTTTGTCAAGGCTTGAGACAAAAGAAGATGTAGATGAAATGATCGATATTTTTCTGGAATATTTCTTTAAGACAATATTGGCATTTAAAGCCGAGGCCGAAACCCCAAGAGAATTGAAAGACGCAATATTGGTCAATCAGATGCTGTTTACCAAGCTCTTACACTTAAAGCAGATCATCAAGGGAGTTGAGTTTACCTCTAAAACAGGTGCTAAATTGAATAAAATAATAGATCCACTTGTGGTAGGTTCTTTAGTTAGAACAATTTTTGAAACCGTAGGAATGTTCAATCTTATCTATCTACAGACCAAACCAGGTGACGAGCTGCTAATCCTTTACAACTTATGGGTAAGTGCTGGATTAAGCTATCGGCAAAAATTTACCACCGCGTTGATTAATGAAGAGATAATTGAAAAAGCTAAAAAAGAAAGGCAGCAGATTGAAGATTTGAAATCGGAAATCGAACAGACAGCGCTTTTTAAAAAACTTTCCCAGCGGGAAAAGGATCATATTTATAATAAGATTACCGGAAAGGAGTATAATATCAGATTCGAAAACGGCCAGCTCAAAGGTGTGGCTGGCTTTCAGGAGTTTATCGAAAGGGCAGGAGTCCGGCCAAAGGTAATGGATAATATGTACACATATTTTTCACTCAGCTCGCACCCCTCCAATGTTTCAGTCTTTCAATTTGGCAATATGTTTCAAGTTGAAGACTCTCATTTTTTTGGGCTGGTGAATTTTAATGTAAAAAGTTCAATGTTTTTGTTGGGGGTTTTTGTTGCCGATTACATTAAGCTTTTCCCATCTATCCTAGATGTTTACAATGGACAGCCTTTGCTCGATCAGATTATGATTAACTTTTTTAACTCTTTTATGCGAGGCGAAGCCTATGATATCAATAGATCATATGAAGCTTTAAATTAATTTAAGATATCCAGCAAGCATGCAAATGTTATTACGATGCTTGAAAAAATAACGACGTAGATTTATAATGGTAGGTAGCTCCGATGAACAATTTATAGTCATACGCCGTGCATCCGATGTAACAAGGGTGTAGCAACAGCGGATAATACAGAAATAATTTACGATATTATAGGACTAAAGATTTGGCGCTTTTGATATTAACGCCAGCTAAAAAATGTATACTTTTGCAAAATGGCAGCAGCAGATCAAATCAAGAGCCTTATTAAATCTTACGCGGAGGACGATGAACATCGTTTCTTTGCTACTGCTATGCAGATTGCGGCTTCCGAGGCGCGGCAGGGACATACCATGGTCGCCCAGGAGCTGAAGCAATTGATCGAAAAGGCAAAAAAAGACAAGTCTGTTGCGTTTTTGGAATCACCGAAAACTGTTTCAATTTCCGCCCCTAAACGGGAACTGAAAGAGCTGATCGAGGTCTTTAATCCGCGGATAGACCTTCGTGCCATGGTACTGGCGCCTACTGTGAAAGAGGCGTTGACCAAGTTGATCCATGAACAAAAAAATTGGGAGCTGCTGAAGAAACACAATCTTTCCCCGAGAAGAAAACTGCTGCTGACCGGACTTCCAGGGACAGGAAAAACGATGACTGCACAAGCCATTGCCGGTGAGCTGGGTTTATCTGTATATATTATCAGATTGGATGGATTGATGTCCAAATACCTCGGTGAGTCCATTGCAAAGCTGAGGATGATCTTTGATGCCATGGAAGATCACAGGGCGGTTTACCTGTTCGATGAGTTTGACTCTATTGGTTCGCACAGGGACAGGGGGCAGGATATTGGGGAGATCAAAAGGGTACTTAACAGTTTTCTGATCAACATTGAAAAAGATCAAAGCAACAGTATCATCGTAGCGGCAACAAACCTTCCGGAAAGTCTTGACAGGGCCTTATTTCGCAGATTTGATGACGTGGTAAGTTATCCGCTGCCCGACCTGCAGCAGGTAAGTGATACAATAAAAAAAGCAACAAAAGGGTTCTCGTTCTCAAAGAAACCGAATTATGCGAAGATAGCCGAACTGGCTGTCGGACTGAATTATTCGGATATTACTAAGGCATGTGAAGAGGCTATTAAGGAAATGATTTTGTCTGGTTCAATGAAACTGGATTCTTTAGAAATACAAAAATCGTTATCTAAAAAAGCACCTCTCAAATATGGCCAGACAGAATCCCCAAAGACACATTAAACTCGAGGGCTTTGCCCAGAGCCTGGACTACGTTTATCCACGAACCCCTTTTGGAAGTGGTCTCGAACTTGCCCAGAGAAACAGAAATTTACACGGAAACCGAATTCTTAACCAACTGGAGGCCATCAGGCAACGGTTTGATATTCCTGCCGATGTCGACTTGCCCGAAGGGATCGTTCGTGATGATGCCATTTATGTAGATTTTATTTCAGAATGGGGATTTCAGCTGGACTATAAAAATATGGATCAGGACCGGGATGATCCGCTTTTTCAGATACTCAACATCAGGGAGGAATTTCGGGAAACCGAGGACGGGCTGGAATACAGGTATTGCATTACCCTGATGATGACCGAAGGCGGCGTGGGAATGTTTATCGATAAGGTACTGGATTATTTGACCAAGAATGGCCGTTACCGCGGGCAGGATACCGGAAGGCCAAGCTATTACTCGCTTTTTACCAATATCGAAAATATCAGGTCTGCTACCTTGAAATCTTTCTGGGCGGATGAGCCTGAGTTTCCCTTTCCAGATGAGGGTGCAGTTGTGTGGTGGGAGGTTTGGTTCCGTAAAACCGGAAATGATCAGTTCAGGATAGCGAGGGTACTGGAAAACCTGGCTTTAGCAGGGGTTTTGGTCGGATCCTCAGAGCTTGCCTTTGCAGAGCACCGGGTAAGACTGGTAAAGGGAACAGCCGAGCAACTTTCAGGTTCATTGATGCTGTTGGACAATCTCTCAGAAATCCGTAAGCCTCAGGAAACAGCTGATTTTATCTGCCATAAGGATGAGGAATATGAAGATAACGCGCAGTGGATGGAGGAACTTATCGGCCGTACCGATGTGGCGCTGGATGAAAATTCGGTATTAATCTGCCTTTTGGATAGTGGCGTCAACAATGTACATCCCTTGATTAGCAGTTTTCTACCCGATGAACGCTTATATTCTTATAAACCCGATGATTGGGGCTCCGGCGATGATTGGCCAAATGGCGGACACGGTACTGGGGTTGCCGGACTTGCACTCTATGGCGATATGGTTGATGCGCTTGCCGAAAGGGGAAGGATCAGGATCACGCACGGACTGGAGTCTTTTAAGATCATTAACCTCGCTGATCCCAATGATCCCGAACTCTATGGTGCCGTTACTGAGTACGCGGCCAGTACGCCTTTTGTCGACCGGCCTGCTAACCCAAGGGTATTCTGTTTAACCATTACGGACAAGGATTTTGCTTTTAAGGGCCGCCCTTCTGCCTGGTCTGCAGCCGTCGATAAGATCGCATTCGGTTCTACCTTAGATCCTACTGCGCCGCAACTGATCATAGTGAGCAGCGGAAACGTTGTTTCTGTGAACCACGAAGACTATCCCGACTTAAACCTGATGGAGTCAGTGCATGATCCTGCACAGGCGTACAACGCGGTTACCGTTGGCAGCTATACCCGAAAAGACCGAATTGATCCTGCAACAGGTTATATGCATCTTGCGCCCAATGGTGGAATGGCGCCAAGTAATTCAACTTCCATATTATGGGAAAGCCAGTGGCCAATTAAACCGGACATTGTGATGGAAGGCGGAAATTGCAGTACCGACGGTGTGGCAGTGTCTGATCACTATAGCCTAAAGTTGTTGACAGCTGATAAAGAGTATCCCAGGTATACCTTTCTACCATTCGGAGATACCAGCGGTGCCGCCGGACTTGCAGCTAAAATGGCCGCTCAGTTAAGGGCCGCATACCCCAGTTTCTGGCCGGAGACCATACGGGCGCTGATGGTTCATTCGGCTGACTGGACAGCAAATATGCTTGGGAACCGTGATTTTAATGAACTGAATGAAACTGATAGGAAACTTTTACTCAGATCTGTCGGATATGGTGTTCCTGTCCTGGATGATGCACTCTACAGTGCAAGCAATAGCCTGACATTAATTGCTGAGCGGGAGATTCAGCCTTATCATTTGGTAAAGTCAGCGGGGAAGAGCCAGGAATACCACCTGTTTGATCTTCCCTGGCCGGATGCGGTACTCTCGGG
>NZ_JBFTRT010000154.1:0-9300 GCF_056399685.1 Pedobacter sp. 01N416 | reverse complement strand
GCAGTATGTGAATTATTGATGATATAAATTTTCAAGATTCGTCATCCCCGTGCAGACGGGGATCTTAATGCAATAGTGCCTGGTCATGGCATTACGATTATTCATCAGTTTTCCTTTATTCAGAGGCATTCATGAGCACTCCGTGGTTCCCAATCAAGTTGGGAATGACGCCGGCATTTGAATTTACTAATAAGCTTAATGTCCTTAGCTTCTTAATGGTCGAAAGCAATTAAAATAAAAGTTGCTTTTTAAGATTGCATAACCTTATGGGAGAACTATTCTTGTTATTGCCTTAACACAGGCTTCATACCTGTATGCTTGCTTTGTTCTAAAAATATTCCTAATTAAATGAAAAAAGAATTACTCACTCTAATAGTAGCCATATCTATCGGTATGGTATCATGCAAGAAAAGTCACGAAGAAACCCCTTTAGAATTTAGCTATCCTGCCGTTGCAGAAGTTTCCGATCCTTCGGTGCTTTTCACAACTGCTGCTGGTGTAAAAGTGTACAACGGAGGTTTTGGATCAGCTGTTGCCGCCGACCCCAACTCGCCGGATGTTTTTTATATGCTAACCGATAGGGGTTCGAACGTTGCCGGACAGCTCGCAAACTCAATTATCATAGGAAAACCTGATTTTGATCCACAGATTGGGAAATTCAGGCTGAAAGATGGGAAATTGGTACTCGAACAAACCATCGAACTTAAAAATGCATCCGGTAATAAATTAAACGGACTTCCAAACCCTGCAGGAATGGGGGCTTCTGGTGAAACTGCTTACGACCTAAATGGACGGGTGATTGCGCCAAGTGCCGATGGAATCGACTCAGAAGGTTTGGTAAGGGCAGCTGACGGATCATTTTGGATCAGCGATGAATATGGCCCACACATTGCACACTTCGATGCAACTGGTAAAACAATAGAACGCATTAATCCATTCGGAACTGGAACCGGTGGACGCACTATTCCGGCTGTATTTGCCAATAGAAGAGCAAACCGTGGCATGGAAGGCTTGGCCATTACTCCAGATGGAAAAACGCTGGTAGGCATGATGCAGTCGCCAATGTACAATCCGTCTAAAGCTGCAGTTGCCAATTCGGTGGTATTAAGAATTTTGACTTTTGATATCGCAAGCGGAGCAACCAAGCAATACGCTTACCTGATGGATAACACTACTTTAACAGGTGTGAGCGATATTGTTGCCGTTAACAGCACTACTTTCCTAACCATCGAGCGTGACGGATTGTATGGCGGTGCAGCAAGCAACCCGGCAACATTTAAAAAAGTTTTTAAAATAGACCTGAGTGGTGCTACCGATATTTCTGATTCCGGCAATGGTGTAACAGGTAAACTTTATGGCGGCAAAACCGTGGAAGAACTGAACAACGCAGCAGGTTTAAACACAGCGGGAATTACCCCGGTAAGCAAAACCATCGTTTTAGACCTGCTGAAAGATCTACCTTCCATTTATCCGCACGATAAAGCAGAAGGTTTGGCCTTACTGCCTGGCAACATCCTCGCGATTTCTAATGATGATGATTTTGGTGTGGTGGATAACGGGGCAAGTGGCTTTGCACAAAAAATATTGCCTTTAACAAATTCGGTTGATAGAAACCGTTTATACTTTGTTAAAATTAAACTTTAAAGCATTTAGCCATGTGTCAATTGACTCATGGCTATTTATACCATGAAATAAGATGCAAGTTGATATACTGTCTCATTAGTATGCTCATTACTACCGTACTTTTACCCTTTTTTTGCATGGCTATAGGAATTGAGGTTTACATTGTTAAGCTTTGTACAGCCTATCTTAATTTGCCTATGTATTACAGTTGTGCAATTGTTGATGATGAACAGCACGCGATTGATGTACTCCACGATTATATTGAAGATATCCGTTTTTTAAAACTGTTTAGCGCCTTTAATAATCCATTTGATGCCTTAAAAACAATTAGTGCCGGCGATAAAATCGATTTTCTTTTTCTAGATATAGATATGGATGGAATGAAGGGAACTGAACTATCACAGCATCTCCGCTCGAAAGCCAGGTTTGTGATCTACGCATCCGCCCACCTCGAAAATGAGGTAAGAAAAATAGATTCTAGCTTTGAATGTTATCTTGGCAAACCGATCTCAATGAAACGTTTTACTGGCACCATTGATAAACTGATACGACTTAATAATCTGCCGATTAAAAATGAAAATAGCTTATGATCGAACTTAATTACCTTTTTGAACAGGAATTTTTAGAAGATGTATCCTATCAGTTAATACAGTCAAGCATGGAAGACCCATGGTTGGTGCTGTCTGGATGTAAAGTGCTGGGGATTATTGATGAAGTTGAAGGGAACTGGAGCCAGATTATAGGTGGAGATATTCCACCAAAAGCAATTGAAGGGATGGGGAATTTTATTAACATGCAACAGTTTAGCTGGTTGCCGAATCTGATCAAAAAACAGTGGCCAAAGTATGTGCTTGATGTGGTCGTAGAAAATGCAGACCGTTACGAAATAATCTGCCATAAAGAGGCTTGTCTCAAACGTTTTAAACAACGTTTTACACTGGGTATCCATGCGCTTGCACAGAGAGAATCTGCGCTTGTTTTTAAAGTACGGTGCTTTCAGAAATCAGATTGTTATGAGGTGCTTAAAGCGCCTGCAATTGATCGGTACGTTTAATGTTTGTCCTGAATATTTTTAAAGGTAAACACAGGTTCCAACGCAAGCGGAATCTGCTGCGTTTTCAAAATTTATATTAATTCTTGTTTGTTTTAAGCGCTGATGTCAATGTAATATTTAAATTTGGCCCTACAAAACTCTTCCTCAACATGACCTTTGTAGAAAAACTGCAGGCCTTACGCCAGTTAATGGCTGCTCAAAAAGTAGATGCTTATATTATTACCGCGGCAGATCCTCACATCAGTGAATATTTACCAGCACATTATAAAGCTATTCCTTTTGCTTGTGGATTTACAGGGTCGGCTGGCACGCTGGTCATCACTCAGAATTTTGCTGGTCTGTGGACTGATTCGAGATATTTTACGCAGGCAGAAACACAATTAAACAATACTGGTTACGAATTGGTAAAGTTGAAAGTGCCACATACGCCCGAATACATCGATTGGTTGTGCCAGGTTTTGCCAAAGGATGCAAAAGTAGGTTTTAACCATCAGCTTATTACGGTAGGTTTGGCCCTCGAGATACAGAACAGTTTGACCCAGCGTGGAATAGAAATAATTGACGTTGATTTTATCAGCACGATTTGGCTCGATAGGGTAGGACTACCTGTAGAAAATGCCTTTTTAATAGGCGAGGAAGCTGCGGGTCTTACCATTTCGGCTAAAATAAACGAGGTAAAAGCTGCTTTAAAAATAAATGGAGCAGATTATCATTTTATTTCATCGCTTGATGACATTGCCTGGCTTTTTAACCTAAGGGGAAAAGATGTAGATTATAATCCTGTTACCTTAAGTTTTGCTTTAATTACTCCTGCAGCGGTAAAACTCTTTATCGACGAACAAAAATTGTCGCAAACAGATATTGATACTTTAAATGAGCAGGGCGTAACTTTGCATCCTTATGCTGAGGTGGCTGAGGCATTAAAAAATCTACCAAAAGGCGCGCAGGTTTTTATCGACCCTAAACGTACCTGTTTTGGCTTGTATCAGTGCTTGCCTTCTAGTGCCAAAATCGTTTCAGGCATTAATCCAAGCACACATCTAAAAAGTTTAAAGAATAATACTGAGATTAATCACATCCGCAAGGCAATGCTAAATGATGGAGTGGCTTTAACCAGGTTCTTTAAATGGATGGAAGATCATTTAGGGAAAGAAAAAATTACAGAATGGTCTGCAGCAGAGAAACTGGGTGCATTTAGGGCTGAACAAACATCTTTCGTAGGTTTAAGTTTTAATACCATAGCTGGTTACAATGCCAACGGAGCTTTGCCGCATTATAGTGTAACAGCAGAAAGCAATCAGGAAATTTTAGCCGATGGTTTGTTTCTTGTCGATTCAGGAGGCCAGTATTTGTATGGTACAACTGATATTACCAGGGTAATGCCTATTGGTAATTGCTCATCAACCCAGGCCGATGATTATACCTTGGTGCTAAAAGGCCTGATTGAAGGTTCTAAACTGATTTTTCCAGAAGGTACCAAAGGTTATCAAATCGATTCCATCTGTAGAAAACCACTCTGGGAACATGCCATAAATTTTGGTCATGGAACGGGTCACGGTATTGGCTTTTTCCTAAATGTACACGAAGGACCTCAGAATATTAGTCCAGCCAACGTAGATATTGCCTTTAAGCCAGGAATGGTAACCTCCATCGAACCAGGTATTTATCGTCCGGGAAAACATGGTGTACGCATCGAAAACCTTGTTTTATGTATCCCTAAGGGAAAAAGCGAATTTGGCGATTTTCTCACTTTCGAAACCTTAACCTTATGTTTTATCGATACCGCGATTATCAATAAAACACTTTTGGCACCAGATCAGATTGAGTGGTTAAATCAATACAATCAAATGGTGTTTGGGAAGCTTCAACCCCTTTTATCTGATGAAGAAGCTGAATGGTTGAAAGTGAAATGTCAGCCTGTTTAATCATTGTCTACCAATGATTCTAAAGAACGGTCGTCATTCCCGCACAGGCGGGAACCACGAAGTGCTCAGCAGCTAATCTTAATGCGAACAATCTTAGCGCTTTGCGTAATCTGAAGGAAAATAAATAGGTGGGTCTTTAATATAATAGTTGTCAGTCTGAGCTTGTCGAAGACCCCTATGTTGTATTAGTAAAATAATCGTTTAAATGATCTTATATCTCTTATATGATTAATAATTTGATATAGGAAAGCAATTCCTGCATTTCAATCCACGTCAGTCGCGCTTTCCGCTGTAGTCCCGACTTACTTCGGGAGCTGCCGCTGCAATCACGTTTAGGTACCCGATATAGTGCTAATGGGTTAGGTTTCCCCTCATGTGTTATTAATCTGCGTGCTTTGCGTAATCTGCGAACCTATTTTTTTCATCATGCTTCCTGCTATTCACCATCGATCCGCCATCCGTTTACCGCCTCGCGCCCAACTTCCAGTAAATACACCAATTCTTTACCGATTTTGCGCTATTTTTAAGTTCGATGCCTGCTTTATCTTTTAAATTTTAATTTTGATTTAACCACATTTCTAAATTTCCTTTATGATCATGATTATCGAACTAAAAAAGAAGAGAACCTTATCCATAATAACTTTTAAAGCAATATTTTGCTGTATTTTATCTTTCCTAAATATTGAGGTAGTTCTAGCCCAATCGCCTTGGATTGCTTTAGGCAAAAAAACATCTACTTTGGGCCTGGAAAATGGATTTTCGACTTACAATGCCGGAGCATTTAATCTAAAGCTTGTTAAGTCATCACAAACGGTAGCGGGCCTACAGCCTAAAATGGTTAAAGATTTCGATTTTGCACCCAGCGACAGTTTAAAAGTGCGTAGTTCAGATGGTTTATATCACTTGGGCGATATCAATTTGAAGTTACGCTACATTGGCGAAGAAGCCTGGAAAAGCTACAGCACAGCCGCCAAAAGAAGCCCTGTGAAAAATATTTCTATGGGTAAAAACGTACTCGCTGCTGCCGATCTTGCTGCAACACTTCCGGCTGATATGCCGCTGCAGGTTAAACGGATGTGGGAAATGTTTAACGGAAAGCTTGTGCTCCGCTTCGAACTGAAAAATAAGACCAATAAAAACGTAGAAATCGGGGCACTGGGTATTCCGATGATTTTCGATAATATTCTCGAAGGCAGGACATTGGAGCAAACCCATGCAAAAAATGTTTTTTACGATCCTTATATCGGTAAAGACGCCGGTTATCTGCAAGTTACGCGGTTAAGCGGTCATGCACCTTCTTTGCTCGTTGCGCCACTGGGACATACGCCATTTGAGGCTTATAACCCGCTTAATGATGATCGAACACCAAGAGGAATCGCGTTTGAAGGTTTTTATGAGTGGATGGTATACAGTAAAGCCTATGCAGAAAACGAATGGAAAAATGCCGAGCAATGGAATACACCGACTTCAACCACTTTAAAACCTGGTGAAACCAGAAGTTATGCCCTTCAGTTTATCCTTTCTGGAGCAGCAAAAGATATCGAAAGCAAACTGATCGAAAATAAACGACCAGTAGCAATCTCAGTTCCGGGTTATGTACTGCCTAAAGATGTGGAAGGGAAATTATTTGTTAACTACCCTAAAAAGATTAAAACTATTCAAGTTCAGCCTGAAAATGCCCTACAAGTAAGTGCATTGGCCTCAACCAAAAATGGCTGGAAAAGTTATACTGTAAAGGGAAATACCTGGGGAAGAGCAAGGTTGTCCATCACCTACGAAGATGGCTTGGAGCAAAGTATAAATTATAAGGTAATTGAAGCCGAAAGTGATGTGATTGCTAGTTATGGCAATTTTTTAACAACCAAGCAATGGTTTAACCAGGCCGACCCTATTTTTAAAAGAAGTCCATCAGCTATTACGTACGATAATGAAAAGCAACAGCAGGTAACACAAGACAATAGGGCATGGATTGCAGGTTTAAGCGATGAAGGTGGTGCAGGTTCGTGGTTGGGGGCAATAATGAAGCAATTGGTACAACCCAAGAAAGAAGAAGTTGATAAACTGAAACAATTTGTAGATAGTGTAATGTTTGGGCGGATACAACTTAAAAACGGTCCTCAGAAATATGGGGTAAAAAAGAGCTTGTTCTACTATGCACCAGATTCGCTCCCTAAAGATACTTATGCCGCAAATATAAATTTTAAAACATGGTCTGCATGGCCCAAAAAAGAAGCTGATAACCTGGGCCGGTCTTATAACTACCCGCATGTTGCAGCAGCCCATTGGGTGATGTATCGGTTGGCGCGTAATTATAGCGGCCTTGTGGAGGAGCAGAGCTGGAAACAACACCTTATAGATGCTGCTGAAACAGGCATGGCCATGGTTAATATTGCCCCTTATTACGCACAGTTCGGCCAAATGGAAGGCACAGTTTTCTATCTCATCCTAAATGACCTTAAAAACGAAGGACTAACAGAAGAAGCAGCCAGGTTAGAAAATGAAATGAAGAAGCGGGCCAACCACTGGCGTTCGCTACAATATCCCTTTGGAAGTGAAATGCCTTGGGACTCTACAGGTCAAGAAGAAGTTTATGTATGGTCGAGCTATTTTGGCTATCAAGACAAAGCAAATGTAACGCTTGATGCGATATTGGCCTATATGCCTGTGGTGCCGCATTGGGCCTATAATGGTAATGCCCGTCGGTACTGGGATTTTCTTTATGGAGGCAAACTTTCGCGTATCGAACGGATGATCCATCATTATGGTTCAGCACTCAATGCCATTCCTGTATTAATGGATTACCGTAAAAATCCCGGCGATTTCTATCTTTTGCGTGCTGGTTACGGTGGACTTTTGGGTTCGATTTCCAATATTACCCAAGAAGGTTTTGCGCCTGCAGCATTTCATGCTTATCCATCAACCTTAAAAAATGACGGCATTACCGGCGATTACGGATCCGGTTTTTTTGGCTACGCGGTTAATACATCATCGTATATCTTACAGCATCCTGAATTTGGTTGGTTGGCTTTCGGTGGCAATTTGAACAAAACAGGCAATAACATCAATGTTAAATTAACTACGGCAGCAAAATCATCGGTTTACATTGCTGCTGTAGGGCTTTGGATCAGCCTTGATGCGGGTACCATTGATGAGGTAAATTATAATACTGTAAATGGCGAAATTCGCTTAAAACTGAGCAAAGCAAATGAATATACACCTAATGCCATGTTGAGGTTGTTACAGCCTGCAAAAATTAATGGCGTCGGTTCTTATGCTGTAAAAGGCAATGGCATTAAGAAAAGGGGAGGATACGAGTTACCGCTTGCAAAAGAGCATACAACTGAAATCATTCTTCAAAGATAATATCAATTTTTCTATCGTCTCCGCCCCGTAAACTAAAATTTACGGGGCTTTTTTTTTGTTGATTTATATTGATAATCAATTATATGTATGTCTTATCAGTATTATAAATTGATATAAGTTATTCATATTAATTGTATATCAAATTATTAAACTTAAATATTTAACTTAATAGGAATGTTTTATAGATTGAAAACCATTGAATTTGTTCTATTTATAGCTACATAATTACTTCATGTTAATCAGTTTATATTTTTGTATTTCAAAAAAATATATAATTTAATAATAATATAATCCATTTAAATTTAGTAGATCGTCCTCGTTATAACGAGGATGCATGAGAAAGGCGATTTTATCGCCAATAAAAACGTGCTTATTTGTAAACCCAACTGACGTCATTCTCGCGCAGGCCTATCGTGTAGACATATCTTTTGGTTTGGGTTTTTATGCGTTTTGCTAACCAACTTTAATAAAGCAAAGGTTTTACCGAAGAACGCCGTCAATCCCAAGTGGCGGAGAAATCAAAAAAATAGTTACACAAAAGAAAAAATAGCACTACCAAACCTTAAACGTAGTGGTTTTGTGTTCATAAACGCTGCTTCAAAATGTTACGAAAATTGAACACAAAACGAAGTGCCGCTATTTTTTTGATGTGCTTGGATTGTGCTGAGCCGCCTTGTTGGATTGACAAAGCGCTTTGGGTACTTTGGCGCTCCAAAGTACCATGCCCTGCGGCAAAGAGCGGAAAAATCAATATTTGTTTCCACGTGACGATTTTTTTCGGAACATAGCGCTGTTAATTACAGGAAAGATGCTGAAATAAATTCAGCATGACGATCGACCTAGGCAACGACGCTAAAAACAAATGTAAATAAAGAGAGATGTGTCCACACGATACGCGCAGGCGGGAACCATGATGTGCTCAGCGAAGCTGATGTTAAAGCTTAAGCACGATTTCCAATCAAGTTGGAATGATGGAACGACTTATAAATACTCCGTGCCATCTATATCTCCCGTAGCTAAAAATTGTTAACGCTATCTATAAACTTTCTTTAATCATCCTATCAATGTGCAGATTTTACCCTTATTTTTCGCTAACCTGAAATTTATTGTGATTTTTGTGCCATAACCATAGCTTATAATTTGCAGATACCTCCCATATTTTAGCCATTATATTTAATTGTTATTGAATAAAAATAGCTTTTGGGATATTTGCCTAACACAAAATAATATGTTTGAAAAGAAAGTTTACCTCCAAAGAAGAGCAGCACTAAAATCAAAGATAAATTCGGGAATATTACTCTTTTTGGGTAATGAAGAAAGTCCGATGAATTATAA
>NZ_JBFTRT010000153.1:0-14348 GCF_056399685.1 Pedobacter sp. 01N416 | reverse complement strand
AAGATGGCCAGCTAATGCTTTTATTGTTTCCTGTCTCTGCTTGGTAAGTTTCGCCAGTCCAGTAATTGATCCATTGCCCCTTAGGCAAATATGCCTGCGTACTCAATTCCTTACCAACAAATTGTGCTCGATCGGACTCATCTATTACTGATGGCTTAGCGACTACTAACAACCAATCGCCTAGCATAAATTGATTTTGCATTTGATAGGTATTAGTATCTTGTGGGTATTCGAGTACCATTGCTCTCATCATAGGAATGGCATCCGTATGAGACTGCCATAAGGTAGCGTAAAGATATGGGCTAAGCTTTTGTCTCAAGCTGCTGTAAAACCTTTCGGATCTTTCCACTTCTTCCGGAAAACACCAAGGCTCGCGAAAATAAGCCCAAGCATCCATTACAGGAGCTGGCGTAAGAAAACTATAATGCAGCCCTTTTGGCGAAAAATCCCTCATATCTTCACTAACAACAGAATGTCCTGAGAGCCCTGCATTTAACATTCCAGTTCCAGACAAAAAGTCGCCTCCCCATTGATACGGCCACCTTTGTGAAGCTACCGATGCGTTATAGGCATGAAATTGTATGAATGTTCTCTTTCCCGTATATTTTCTATAATAATTAAACGCTGTATTTGAGAATATAGAATTAGCTATGTTGTTTAATTCGGGATGTTTATATACTCCGCTGGATAAATAATTATCACTGGAAACGGCCGGATCATAAGCTTGGCTTGTAATATCTCTTGGATAAGGATCATCTTGCTTAAAACTCTCCACTCCAAGATCCAGAAGCGAAAGACGTTTGGCATACCAATTGTCTAATACGTTTCGTTCAAGGATATTTTTTGTGGGAGCTGTGCCGCTTTCCCATAAATCAAAGTGGAATCCCGTTTTTTTCAAATCGGCAATCATTTTGGCGGGTTCCGGAAATCTTTCAGCACTCCATATCAATTTATTGCCATAAGGATCATTTTCCCATCCTGGCTCTAATCCGATGATATCAATCGGGATATGATGTTTACGAAATTCACTTGCGATTTGAATTACATTTTTTTGAGACTCCATATACCTGCATCTGTCTTTTCATCATTTCCTTTAAAGACAAAATTAAGGTCCCAAGTATTATTAGAAAAAAAGCCATAATTGTGGGTACTCATAAAAAATGGCACAGTTGCTTCACGCCATCTATAATTTTTTGTCCATTTCAACTTCAACCCACGTGCATCAAATCCTGCTCTCATAAAACCAAATCCGTAAAAATGTTCATCTTCTGCCATTTTAAACATAAGCTTATTGGCTTTTTCAAACTTTGGGTCCCCTTTAATTGTTTCTAGTGACGTCAGAAGATTGCCTTTTGAATCAAACAGTGCGATATTAAATGGTTTCTTATTTATTTTTAACACCATTTTTTTTGTTGAAATTGAGATCAAAGCACCATTATCCCGAAAAGAAAATTCCGAATTAGTGAAATCGTTTTTAACTAATCCTTGATTTATCATAATTGATGGGGCAAAAGCTCCATTAGTTCCGCATTGGAAACGAACTATATCATCTTGTTCAATCGTTATTTTCAATTGTCGGTTATTCGGGCAATGAAGAACAACGGTGTTGTCAATTTTTTTGGATGTAATTACCTTGTCCAAAAAAAATGGAGTTTGGGCATTAACTTGGAAGTGAAAAATATTTATCAGAATGAAAATCTGTATAATTTTTGGGTATTTCATTTTTGTTGCTTTTAGATATAAAAAATAGGCTGTGACATTAAGAGATACCTAAATGGTATCCGCTGGGTGTTGGTAGTAGACATCTTAATTTGTTTTTCGACAAAAAAATTGACGTTAGAAGATTTACTACCTTCTCCTATTTAATAATTTTTCCTTCTATCAGAATTTTACCTATGTAAAGGTTATTCGGTTTGTAGGCTTGAGGATCCTTTGTTATACTTTCTTTATTAGACAAGATTGCACTTTTGTCAAAAGGTTCGCACAAAGACCTCAACACTACCGTATGCTTTTTATTTTCAAGACCATCAATCAAAACATAGTTCATTCTTCTGTAGGTGCAATACCCATCAAAACGATTAACTGTATCTTTAACCGCACCATCTACCTCTACAACAACACGTCCTGCATCAGGTCCCATTATATCGAAGATACCAAAAGCCCGTCCTTTGAAACGGATTGTAATTGTTTCACCTGATTTCTCAGCCTTTCCTATAAACGGAAGAAAATTACTAAACTCAGAAAAAGAAGGATTCTCCTTCGGATCCATCAACTCCCAATTTGAGCTTAACTTTGCATTCTTTATGTCGATCATTTGAGTATCAACATAACAATCTGACATCATTGGCTTTGGAAGCTTGCTTTTGATTAATACACTTGCTTTTGTGGGAATCATTTTCTCAAACGAACGTTTCAGAACATTTTGATAAATAAGATGCCCTGTTTCAGGATAAGGATGAGTGCCATCAGGACTAAATACTTTTACACCGTTCTGTTCCTTTTCGTTAGCTTCCATAATAAGCTGATGATTGTTTATCATCTTTGCTATTTCAAAACCAAAGTTGATACTTGGAATACCGTAACGATTGGCCACCTTCTCCATCTGTAGTGCAGAATTAGGTAACATTCCTTTTTGTTCATCTTCCAATGTATATGTTGAAATAGTGTAAACAAAACAAATATCGGTGTATGGATTTGCCTGCTTAATTTGTCGCACAATTCCTTCCATAGAACGAATGATCCTCGATGATTCTGTTTTCTGATCATTTACTGCAAACTCAACAAATACCAAATCTGGTTTATACTTCAATACCTGTTCCTTGATACGAAATGCCCCAAAGTCAGAACGTGTTCCGTTAATGGCTGCGTTCACCTCTGAAAATGTGGCTTGAGGAAAACGCTCCTTAAACCAATTTAGCGAATGCACACGCCATCCTTCCTGTTTGGTGATACTTCCCCCTAAATAAGCCACTTTTACCGGTCCACCATGCAATGCCTTTGAAAAAAAGTTTGGCAGGCCCGCTCTGACTGAGAACTCATTCCATGTCCTCTTATCTTCTATCCCTTGTGCTCCAGCAAATTCGCTCACTTGCAATAAGCATAGGACTGTTAGTACAATAATTCTTTTCATCCGTATATAATTTGTTTTTTAATGATGATGAAGCCGTCATGAGCAATATTTTTCACAGTTTGTCTATTTTTTAATCGGTGTTCAAGAGCTCGCAAGCTCGGTTCATTTCGCTTCGCGAGTGTCAGCTCACGATGGTTTCATATTAATTTTTTTCTTTACTAATACCTTATATAATCACAGTTCAATTTGTACAACATCGACCAGACTGGTACGCATTGAAGCGGGAAGTTTAACTTGGACCTGCTCATCAGAATAACTGAACTTTAACGATTTGGCTGACCCCAATAACTTCACCTTCTTTGGTTTGCTTGCTGTTTTTAGCGTCAACACGATATCTTTGGCCGGAAGTCTGTCCTTCTCATACATACCATTATCTTTAAATTCGGGAATTGCAAAAAGGTAACGGAAATTGTTATTTGACGTTGCAGGTACCGAAGCTGTTTCACCTGCAGGCAACTGCTTTGTGTTTTTTACTGCTTTTCCATTCGCTTTCATCCAATGTGCTATAACTTTTAAATTCTCATATACAGCCTCCGGCATCGAACCATCAGCTTTAGGGCCAATACTTGGCAAATAATTAACTCCCCAGGCGCGCATGGCAACATATTGCCCCAAAATAAATGCATTGGAACGAAAAGGAAGAGTATTACTGTTATTCCAACTTTCTGTCCAAGTATTACAGAACTCTGCCCAGGTATCACCAGGGTCTTTTGTGGGAGGAGTTCGTTCAAAGGTTATAAAATCGCCTGTACCATGCATGCGGGGATTCATTACAATACCTGGTTGCAAACGTCTTATCTCTTCCTGAGTTAGCACCTTAGAAGGATTATCTATGGCTGCACGGCCGTCAAACCAGAGCAGGTCTATTTTGCCATAGTTCGTGAGCAGTTCCGTTAACTGGCCACGTACCATTGCAGCATAGGCTGCACGGTGTTTGGCAGTTTCTTCGACAGTTGGTTTTGAAGTTCGAGGACTCAGATTTGCGTCCAATTCAGGGAAAGTAGGATTGTGCACTCTTGACTCCTGGAAAAAAAAGTTCTCATAATCCTTGTTAAAATGCCAATCGGGTGGCGAGAAATAAAGCCCAACCTTTAAACCATATTTGCGGCAGGCATTTATAAAAAGTCCCACTAAATCCTTGCCTCCTATAAAGTTTTTAGTGCTAAAATCACCATAAGCACTTGGCCATAGGGCAAATCCCTCGTGGTGCTTGGTGGTCAATACGGCATAGGTAAAACCGGCTTCTTTCGCGGCCTTAATCCATTTTTCAGGATCATAATTTTGAGCATTGAATTCCTTTGCCATCGCCCAGTAGTCATTCGGGGTTATAAAGAAACTTCCACCATTTATTGCTTTGTAATCCCGTTCCTTTACTACCCTTTTAATTTCCAGTGTATCGATTGCCTTCGACCTTAGGCCCCAACCGACTACCATTGGCCAGGATGCACCAATATCTTTTACGGACGATAATCCCCAATGAATAAAAAGTCCTAACCCTGCATCCGGATACCATTGTGCATCAGGATTGCTGGTATGGGTATATGTAGCATTTTTATCTACTATATTTCCAATTTGATCATGCTCCAATTTAACTCGATCGCCCTCTTTTTCTTGTCCAAAAATTTGACATGAAACTATACCCAGTAATAAACAGGTAATAAGCTTTATTCTAATATGTTTATTCATAAATTATTGTTTAGCTGCAGTTATGATTTAATGGTTATAAAAGAGATGTATACCCTATTTGAAAATAACACCTCTTATTTTTAATTTATTTTTGTCATTGTTAAAGTTTTGCCATCGGCACTATTATCTTAACAAAATACATCCCTCAGCAAGTCGGGATACATCAAAATTGGCATCGCTACTTTCCATTTTTTATTCAATACCATTTGCTAAATAGAACTAATACCTTATATATCACTGTTCAATTTGCACAAATCGACCAATTTGGTCGGCAGGATGCTGGAGGATCTTAACATATATAAGTAAGTTTCGTAATTAAGAAACCGTCCAATTCTTTTCATCAATGTCTCCTTTGTTAAGCATTGTATACAAAACAGGGTAACCTAAGGAACCAGTTTATGATTATCGTTAAAACAACTTTGCTGCTATAGTTGATTTTTTGCCGTTAACAGTTATCGTAATGTTTAAATTACCATTTTCATAATCGTTTGCGGCATTTTCCTCCATGCTTATATCCGGAGCGCTGTTTCCATTATATGGAAAAACCACCGAGATAAAACGCTGTGGCTGTTCAGTAATTTTTGGCTTTTCGTACACAAAAGCTGGCCTTGCCAGTTCTTTGCGGTAAGCATAAGATACTTTCCCTTCCTCCTCCTTTAGAGATACTTTGTCTCTGTTCAAATACTGAATCAGCAAATTGTTCCCATCAGGATAATTGGTATAAACTTTATATTTTCCTTTATCAAAAAAAGGGTTAGAATCTTCTTTTAGCTGGAAATGTATGCCTAGGTTACCCCTGGCTTTACCCATCGCCGCATCAATAATCAGAAAATATTTTTTATCGATAAATAATACGCTGCGACGGTGGTTTAAATCAGGATAGCTTGGGTTGGTATAGGTAAGGATATCAATATTTTTCCCGGTCGCCCATTTGTTAAGCTGTGCTTTGGTAATAACCATGTTTGCATTATCGAGGGTAAGAGTGCTGTGTACACGGGTTTGGCGGTAAGCATTTCTAAGTTTAAGGATCGCGGAATCGCCACCGTAGATATAACAACCGGCATCGGGTGTAAAGTTCCTGCCTTTTACCCAAAGCTCGAACGTACCATTATCAGGCTGCGCATGAAACTCTCCCGGCGGACTCGCCTTTAATACCATAACGGTAGATTTTTTGTCCCAGCCGTTTCTAAACGTATAAAACCCAGAAGTGCTTAATCCTTTGGACAAGTAAGAAGGAATCTTTCCCTCTTTTCCATCGGTTGCAAAATACTTTATCACATCATTCTGAGGAAAAATTTTCGACCAATTAGCAAATTGTTTTATCCTGAGATCTTTATCAACCGGAAACGAATCGCCAAACATTGGATTGTTATAATCCGGAAAAGTATAATTGACAGTGGCCATGATCATCCGTTCTATAATCTGGGTATAGCTTTCAGGAAATTCTTTTTCCAAACCTGCCATTTTTGCGGCCTTATAGGCGCTTAAAAATATCTCTATCGCTGCGACATGATAAACAGGAGAAAGTTCGAACTGAACACCATCTGGATAAATCTGTTTTTTGATTTGTGTATTCAATACCCCGATGCCGTCCCTTCTCCAGCCACCGGCGTTTTTTAACTCTGGGAAGAATGCCCCGGCAAATAGTACGCTTTGTGCCGCAAAAAGCAGATGATTGCCATGTTCAGTACTGTAGGGAAGAATATATCCTGCCTGTTGGTTGTAGCTGCTCAAAAACTCCATTAAAAATGCTGGAGAAAAATTGGGCGAGTTAACAAATAAATTAAATGAACTGGGAAGGCCTAAAACTCTTAGTGATACTTCTAATGGCCGCCAGGCAATCCTATCATTTTCTTTACTGTGGCCGAAAGGATTTTTTCTGACCCAATCCCGGAACTGGAACACCCATTCTTTGGCATATTTCTCATCTCCACTACTGCGGTAGGCCAGCCCCATAGATTGCCACCAGGTGACACGATGCAGTTGCCAGCGAATTTCGTCATCTTTTATTGGCCAATATTGCCAGTCAATATCTTTCCCATAATCAAAAAAACCATATCCGCCATGGGGTTTAAATTTGTGGATCAGGGCATTGTCTGCTTTTTCCTGTTCGGCCGCTTCGATAGGTTTTCCAACAAAAGCAGCTCTGTCGGCCACATTAAATTCGGGGTGTTTTACCGTTGATCTTTTCCGGTAATACTCCAGTAACTCTTTCGCGGCCTCATTATATTTTTTGTCCAATACCGCTTGGTGGACTTTTTCAAGCCCCGGATAATTGAGGTTGATTATATCAAAGCTTTCTTTCTCCAGCGGAGTTTCCTGTGCATTAGCAAACCAAAACACCAGCGACAGAAAGGCCATTATACTTATTTTCTTAAACTTCATTATTGTAGGGCATTAAGCGCTGTAACACCATTTTTTTTTAAAATTTGTCGCTTTAGAAACTTCCTTTGCAACATGAAACCCTTTATCCTTTTAAGTCTGAAATAGTTTATTTATAAATTATTTGTTCTTTATAACTTTGCTATAACAGATTGCGAAAAAATGCATTCTCTAGTGGATAAAGGGATTTCGGATATTATATTTAGAATCTACCTTTCACCCGTTCACGGAGGATAGTTTAAAAGCAACACCCGTTATAAATCGGGTGTTGCTACGCTTATTATTGAAAACCTAAATTCAGATCAGTTTCAACACTAGGTATGGCCCAAACAAAACTTTTATCAGTATAAGGCACGGGTGCGGAAATAACGGGAGCTCTATTTCCATTTCCTACATCCACTTTTAAACCTCTTAAATAATCTATCCTATCGCCCTCACAGAACATCTCAATCAGGCGTTCATCGCCAATCATAGCCTCGGTTATGTTTAGTATTGTTACATAGTTGGGAGACGATTCGTATGTCATGCCTGCAACTGTTGCATTCCAGGCACGTTTTCTAACTATATTCAGATCGCTTGCTGCACCAGCTTTATCCCCAGCCTTAAACCTGCAGATGGAACGAGTGAGATACATTTCGGCCAGCCTGATTATCGGATAGTTTGTATTCCAGGCCAAATTGCTACCTACAGGTGCTCCTCTGAAAGCTTTATTGGCAAAAATAGTACTGTATGTAATTTTGGAATCTGTATAAAACCTTTCGGGATATCGATTTGCAGCAGGAACAGAGGTCGGTTCTCTTACAGCCATCAGTTGAGTGAAGCGTTTGTCCCTCAATGCTTCCATTTTAAATGTTACGTTCACATCTATTTTGGGATTATCCTGCCAACCCAATCTCTTGATAACTGTTGGATCCAAGCTGGCCTCAGTCCAGCCATTCACAAAGGGTCCCCTTAAATTGTTGGATTCGCCCATCAAGTGCAATTGCGGAGCGGTTGTCACATCATAGAGAGGCAAGTACATAATCACCTCTTTGCCACGGCTCAGGGTGTTTTTATTAAAAGCCTCAATGGGATCTTCGCTCAAATTATAATCACCGCCATTTTGCTCAATAACAAAGTCGGTATATCCTTTTGCTTTTTCATATTCACCTTTAGCAAAGTGTGTACGGGCCAACATCGCTGCCGTTGCAAATTTATTTGCCCTGCCAGCCTGGTATGACGGATGCATTTTTCCAGAGATATAGCGCTCCGGCAAAAGTGAATATGCTTTTTCAAAATCCGACTGTATCTGCTCCCATATCTCCTTGGTCGTCCCTACCTTACTATTAATGGCCTCAGTGTAACTATGTGCTTTTTTTGTAAGCAATGGAATCCGTTTTGCATCATTGGCACCACCAGGCACATAAGCATCACAATAAACAGTGGCGAGCATATAATAGGCATATCCCCGCAAAAAATAAAGTTCGCCAGTAACCCGGTCCAAATTGTATTTTTTATCGTCCGCATTTATTGTTGGGTATGGATTTCCGCCATTTTTTTCTAAATATTCAAGCGCATCATTCACAGAACCAATTGTACGGTATGCTACAGTAAAAACATTAGGCAAAAATTGTTTTTGATTTTGTGCATCGCGGTAATAACCCCACCCAAAGCCAGAACTAATACAGGCCACATCATCCCCAACGTCATTTTTATACATATTCCATGCGTTGAAGCCGCTGTTATAGTCGCTTGTTAAAAAAAGAGTATTATACGATCCGATTGCAGCTCTGTCAAAATCAGCAAGCGTTGTCCAAGGACTTTCAACCGGTCTTTCTAATTCAAAAAATGCCTCATTTTTACACGCTGTAAACAGCATCAAAACGGCACATATAAGAAATAATATTTTTTTCATCTTTAAATAATTTATATTGACTTAGCGTCAATGGATTTATAAATTTATTAATTGTTTAAAATTTAACCGAAACGCCAAAGCTTGCAGCAAACAATTGTGGTAAATCCCAAGAATTAACATAGCCTTGTCCTTCAGGATCCCATCCTGGGTATTTGGTCAGTGTATAAAGGTTTTCGAAACTGGCATAAAGCCTGATATTTTGAACAGATTCCTTCATTTTTGGTGACAGCGGAAGGGAATAACCCAAGGTTACCGATTTTAGTTTTACAAAATCGCCTTTGTAAAGGTATTGAGAGGTGAGGGCACGTGAGTCACCAAAAGCTTTGGTAACACCGTTTACGTCTTTGTAAGCATTACCTTTCCATAACACACGCATATACTTGGCATCATCCCCTGGATTTTTCCAGTAATTCTCATAAAAATCAACAGGTAACCCGATAGCGTTTCCACTCAAACCTGAGCCGGTTAAATTTCTATGATACAGATCATAAATATAATTGCCACCTGAGAAAGAAATTAAAAAGTTCAAATCGAATCCTTTGTAGTTAAACTGGTTAGAAAGACCTCCGTAGTATTTTGGGATTTCATTTTTGTTTTCCATATGGAAATAGTTAGCACCTACGTTAGGCACATTAGCGTCCAAGAGCACCTCATTCCCATTGGCATCTTTCAGCCTCCTTGTTTCACCTGTTTGGGCATAATAAGCCTTATCAAGAGCATATATTTTAGGTAATCCCGTTTGAGCGTCAAGTCCTGCATAATCAGCAAGGTAATAATCACGTATACCGGTACCTACTTTTGTGATATAAGCTGAACTCACCATTCCTGTCCCTTTTGAATCGATTTGCGGAGTTAGTTTCTTAACCTCGTTATGATTGAATCCTATATTGAATGTTGTTTGCCATCTAAAATCCTTGGTATTGAAATTAACAGAAGTTAAGGAAAGCTCAACCCCATCGTTTACCAAATCACCGATATTATTCCAAAGTATTCCTGAGCTTATTCCTGCTGAAGGCGGTAAAGCTACTGAAAGAAGCAGGTTTTTAACATATTTGTTGTAGTAAGCGAGCGATCCGTTTATACGGTTATTAAAGAAACCAAAATCAACTCCAAGATCAAAACTATTAGTTGTTTCCCAGGTTAGATTAGTTATCCCCAGGGTATTGAGGCGAGTTCCGTTAGTAGCTGTAATATCACTACCACCATACGCCAAAGCGGTGGTATATCCATTCCCATCCAATTTCGAAGGAATATTTGAATTACCCGTTTCACCGTAGCTTCCTCTTATTTTTAGGAAATTTTTTCTTCCAAAATCACCCATAAATGATTCGTCACTAAGAATCCATCCTGCAGAAAATGCCTTAAAAGTACCCCATCTATAATTAGGGGTAAATACTGAAGCTCCATCTCTTCTAAAACTAAATCCTAACAAATATTTGTCTTTGAATTTATAGTTGGCGCGCCCAAAATAACCCAGACGGTAATTTTCATTACCCAATGTGGATGACATAATTGTTTTTTGATTTGGCGTTCCCAATTCCTGATAGCTTCCCACTAAATCTTTTCCTTCCATAGTTCGATACCACCCGGTTGTTTTTTGATTTTCCACACCTCCAACAAGATTTAAATTATGGTCGCCAAATTGTTTATTATAAGTCAAGAAGAAATTAAAATTTGTGGTTTTAATTGTATTCGCATAATCCGACGCATAAGAATATCCATCAGGACGGATAAGGAGTGATTCCCAATGGTTTGAATTGGCCTGCTGAAAATCCAAAGATGCTTCTGTACGAGCTGATAGTCCTTTTACAAAGGGAATATGATATTCTCCATAAACCCCAACCAATGCACGATAAAGATTAAGGTCTGTCAGATTATTTGCCAGGTCGTTTGTTGCAGCCGGGTTACTTCCAGATTTTGGATTTAAATATAAGTTCGGATTGGTCAAACTATAAACAGGTAGCATCGGTGTTGCCATAATTTGACTGAACGATCCGCCACTGTTAGTCTTATTTGATACGCTCAGATTGAGTTTTACACCTGTCTCGAAATTGCTCATTGGCTTGAGATCTACATTCGTCCTTATTCCGTAACGTTCAAGCTGATCATTTTTCATCACCCCCTCATCCTTTCTGTAATTTCCGGATATAAAATATTTGGTATTTTTATCTCCTCCGACCACAGAGAGATTGGCATTACGAAATAATCCAGTTCTCATTAGTTCTTTCTTCCAATCTGTATTGGTAGCCAATACCTGATCTCTGGTAAGTTTCTCCGTGATGTTCGTCATTACTGGGTAGTAGTCCGTTTCCAGGTCATATGGTCCCAAACCATTCGCTGCTTTCGAATTATCCAGGATTTCAAAAAGTTGTTTGGTATTAACAGTTTCAACCTTTTGGAAAGGCAAATCGGAAATTCCTGTACTAGGATCAAAATTTATTGAAATCTTCCCTGCAACTCCAGACTTTGTCGTAATAATAACAACACCATTCGACCCTCTGGAACCATAAATAGAAGTTGCAGCGGCATCTTTTAACACCTCAACTGACTCGATATCTTGTTGATTAACAAGAGACATATCACCTATTACCGGAACACCATCGATGATGTAAAGAGGAGATGTACCAGCACTAATTGAACTTAATCCACGGATTAAGACATTTACAGGAGCACCTAACTTGCCTGATGTTGCTTGAACACTCACTCCTGAGGCCTGTCCCTGTAAAAGTGACAATACATTTGTAGAGTTACCTGTTGTTTTAAAAGCTTCTGCCTTTATCGTAGAAATACTACCAATCACATCTCTTTTTTTCTGTGTACCGTAGCCCACCACAACAACATCATTCAATTTAGCATCGGTTTGCTTTAAGGCAATATTTCCCAGATCCTTGCCGGCCTTTATTTCTGCACTCACATACCCTATAAAAGAAACCTCTAGCAATGCGTCCTCATCAACTCCTTTCAATTGAAAGTTCCCGCCATTATCGGTAATCACAGCCTTTGTAGTACCTTTTACTTTCACAGATGCACCGGGAAGCGGTTTCCCTTCAGCGTCTACAACCCTACCAGAAATGTCAATGACCATATTGACAGCCTGATCAGGCTCAATCAGGATCTTTTTGGATTTTCTGACAATGATTGTTTTATTTTCGATTTCATAAGTCAAAGACTGATTTTCGAAAGACTTTTTCAAAACATCATTTAAAGGTGCTTTGTTGAAATCGAGGTCAATTTTTTTGAAATTTCCGGCCTCAATACCAACCCAGAGCACATTATAGCCAGTTTGCTTGGTAATTACCTTAAAAAGCTGTTCCAGGGAAACATTTTTCTGCTTTATGGTTATTTTCTGTGCAAAACCTGTTGCACTTACCTGCATAATAGTCACTATTAATAAAACGCTCGTCAGTTTCATAGTCAACAGGATTTTTGGCAATAGCCGATTAGGCCAACATACATTATTGGTGTAATTTTTATACATTTGGATTTCTGTTTAGATTAAAAAAGGAATTCAACACTCATTTTCGGTTTAATCAGACATGCTAATCTGGGGCGCTTGCTACGCTCCAGATTTTTTTATATGATTACCGTTTTAGTTTCCGCTAAGGCACATTTCTGGGTTTTCTCATGGTTGGTTAGTTTGAGTTTATATTTGGTTAGTTAACAAGGCTCCTTATAGATAGCGCCTTGAGTTTATTTTTTATTACCGACAATTACCGTTCGGCCCTTAATTGTAAATTGTAGCCCCCCTGTTTTTTCGAATAAAGCCAAAACTTCTGAAACTTTATCGAACTTGGATATGCTTCCTCCTACAGGCAAGCGTTCAAGATTCTGGTCCTGATACTCTACCTCTACATCATACCACCTGGCTATTTTATTCAGGGCGGTCATCAACAGTTCATTTTCAAAAACAAAGCGGCCGTTTTTCCAGGCTACACTACTCTCGGTATCAACCGCATTAACTGTTAAAGTGCCTGTTTTGGCTGACACCCCCTCTTCGCCCGGTTTGAGTAAAACCCTGTGGTTGATCTTTACAGAACCTTCCAGCAAGGTCGTTTTTGTAACCTCTTCATCAGAATAGCTGTTGAGGTTAAAGTGTGTACCCAGTACCTCCACCTCTTGTCGATCCGTTTTCACGATAAAAGGGTGAATTTTATCCTTTGCCACCTCAAAATAAGCTTCTCCACTTAGTTCCACCATGCGTTCACCTGTCCCGCTAAAAGAACTGGGATATTTTAATGATGTAGCCGCATTTAGCCAAACCCTGGTGCCATCAGGTAAACTTACCTGATACTGTTCTCCTTTCGCAGTCGAAAGAGAATTCATTTGATGGCTATCCTGTCCATTTTGAGCTTTTACTTCATAAAC
The DNA here is from genome assembly GCF_056399685.1 of Pedobacter sp. 01N416. Lineage (NCBI taxonomy): Bacteria > Pseudomonadati > Bacteroidota > Sphingobacteriia > Sphingobacteriales > Sphingobacteriaceae > Pedobacter > Pedobacter sp. 01N416. The sequence goes on along the minus strand of NZ_JBFTRT010000153.1, from coordinate 891 downwards.
CAGCATCCCATCTGCCGCTTTGGTAATTACAACTCCTGCTTCTTTGGCAAGCTCCCCGTTTGCTGCTGCCGACAAAACAATTTTTTTCCCGTTTGCCAGTGTTAAGGTAGCTTTATTGCTCCCAGGTTTAATTTCACTTCGTTTAGCTAAAGCTGAGGGTACCGATAAGGGTTTGGGATTTCTTAAGTGATATACTCCAATTGTAGTGATCAGCAGTATAATCGATGCAGCAGCAATGTATATCCAAAGTGGTCTGATCTTTTTATTTGTATTATTTCCAGGTCTTTCAACAAATTTCAACCGCTGTTTTGCCGAAATCAAAGCCAAGTCCACATCTACAGAATTATAGATCCGGCCTTGATTTTCCAGACTGGCCTCATCAAAAATACTTTCAAATATCTCCTTATGCTCTTGCGAGGCATTGATCCATTGCTCCAATTCCTCCAGCTCACCATCGTTGAGTTCATTAAAAAGATACCCACAGATTAGCGCTGCTATGCGGCTACTGAAATTTACATTTGGAAGTCCCATCGTTAATATATTTGGCTCAATTATCTCTATAACCGGATGCCTATTGAATTTGTCCAAAAGATTTTAATTTTTTTTTAGGAAGCCTGTCAAATGCATATTTCATATCACTTTTCAGATGTTTTTTTGGGTAAAAAACACGAGAGCAACCTTTGAGGAGGGCTTGTTATCCGCCAGGCCCGGCACGCTGGGTAGATTTACATATTATGAATATGGATTTGCTTTTTAGAATATTTGCCTGGCATGCTTAAAAGGAGCTTAATGCCGGACTCCTGTAAATAGAATAACCGCAATAAGCAGGTATTCGCTATTGGGCAATTTTTGCCTTAATAAATTAAGCCCCCTCATCTTTTGGCTGTTTAC
>NZ_JBFTRT010000152.1:0-17672 GCF_056399685.1 Pedobacter sp. 01N416 | reverse complement strand
GGCTTCACGCGTTCTTGCAGCGAGACTCCTACAGGAAAAGAACACTACTGAGGATAAAATCAAGAAGGCATTCCGGTTGATTGTATGCCGGATTCCAAATGAAAAGGAGATAAAACTGCTCAGCTCTTATTATGCAGATCAACAAAAAATATTTAAAGGTGGGAAAGATGCAGAAAAAGTATTGACTGTGGGCGAGTACCCACTTCCTAAAAACATCAACAAGGTCTCACTGGCTGCAATGATGGAGGTGATTACCACCATTTATAATTTAGAGGAAACCATTACAAAAACCTGATATATGGAAAAGGATATTTTAGAACATGGTCTTAACTTTAACAGGCGCCGTTTTCTCTCCAGGCTAAGCTTAGGGCTTGGAAGCGTTGCCCTTGGCTCCCTGCTGATGCCTGATCTCTTTTCGGGCAGCATGGATGAAAGCGATATTTTAGCTGGCCTTCCCGATTTTGCACCAAAGGCCAAAAGGGTAATCTATCTGTTCCAGAACGGGGCGCCCTCGCAGCTCGAGTCTTTTGACTATAAGCCCAAGCTCAGGGAGATGATGGGACAGGAACTTCCTGCATCTATCCGTGCAGGGCAGCGGCTTACCGGGATGACAGCCAATCAGGCGTCCTTTCCACTGGTGGGCTCATACTATGATTTTAAACAATATGGCGAATCAAGAGCATGGATAAGCGACCTGTTTCCCCATACAGCAAAGGTGGTTGATGATATCTGTATCATTAAATCCATGTTTACCGAGGCGATAAACCATGATCCGGCACTGACTTTTTTCCAGACAGGGGCGCAACAGGGAAACCGGCCAAGTATGGGCGCCTGGCTCAGTTATGGGCTTGGCAGCGAAAATAAAAACCTGCCGGCTTTTACCGTTCTGCTCTCTCGCGGCAAAGGTAACGGGCAAGGGGTTTACTCGAAATTATGGACAAACGGGTTTTTGGATTCAACGCATCAGGGGGTACGCTTCAGTAGTGGAGAAGATCCGGTACTCTACCTTAAAGACCCTGAAGGGCTCAACAGGTTTGAACGCAGAAAAATGCTTGATAAGCTGGCGGAGATGAATGATATGTCGTATAAGGAATTTGGTGATCCAGAGATTAATGCCAAGGTACAGCAATATGAAATGGCTTACCGGATGCAGACTGCGGTGCCCGAAATTACCGACCTTTCTAAAGAACCGGATGATATCATCAAACTCTACGGCTCGGATTGCCTGGTGCCGGGAACCTTCGCGGCCAATTGTCTGCTTGCCAGAAAACTAAGTGAAAACGGCGTCCGCTTTGTACAGTTGTACCACCAGGGATGGGACCAGCATGGAAATCTTCCCTCGGAGATGGCCTCGCAGGCAAAAGATGTGGATCAGGCCTCGGCTGCACTGATCACCGATCTTAAGCAACGCGGGCTATTGGACGAAACCCTGGTGATCTGGGGTGGTGAATTCGGCAGGACCAATTATAGCCAGGGCAAGATGACCAAAGATAATTACGGGCGTGACCATCATCCGCGCTGTTTCAGCATATGGATGGCGGGCGGGGGAGTGAAACCCGGGATCGTGCATGGCGAATCTGACGACTTCGGTTATAACATCATTAAAGATCCTGTACACGTGCATGATTTTCAGGCAACCGTGCTGCATCAGCTTGGGTTAAACCACGAGAAACTGATATTCAAACATCTGGGCCGCCGTTATAGGCTGACCGATGTGAGCGGTAAGGTAATCAATGACATTTTAATATAAATCCCGTTTATGGACAGAAGAAAATTTATAAAACATACTACAGTAGTATCTGCCAGTTTCTTTATTGCCAAAGATCTGCTGGCAAAACCTAAGGGACCTGTTTATGGGCATAACAATATGCACTATATGCTGGATAACAAATGGGGACAGCTAAACCCTTTGAAAAACCCGGTAAATGATTGCCATGAAATGGTACAGGATGCCAAGGGAAGAATTATCCTGTTGACCAACGAGACTAAAAACAATATCCTCATTTATAATAAATCAGGGAAACTGCTAGATAGCTGGGGACATGAATTTCCCGGTGGCCATGGGCTTACCCTGGCAAAGGAAAACGGTAAGGAGTTTCTTTTTATCACAGATACCAACCGGCACCAGGTTTATAAAACCACATWGGATGGCAAGATCCTGATGACCATTGATTGCCCGATGGAAACTGGTCTATATAAAAAGAAAGAAGAATTTGTGCCAACTGAAACCGCGGTAGCTGATAACGGTGATTTTTTTATTGCTGACGGTTATGGCCTGCAGTATGTGTTCCATTATAGTGCCGATGGTAAATTGCTCAGTTATTTCGGGGGCAGGGGAGCTGAAACCAAACACCTTGATAACGCCCACGGGGTCTGCATCGATAAACGCAGTAGCACACCAAGCTTGCTGGTTACAGACCGTACCCGCAACTGCTTTAAACGCTTTGATCTGCAGGGTAATCTGAAAGAGATTATCTCGCTTCCAGGGGCCTGCGTCTGCAGGCCGGTGATAAAAAATGATTACCTGTATGCGGCAGTATTGCGCTCGCCTGACCTAAGTAAGGACGGAAGCGGCTTTATGACCATTTTGGATAAAAACAATAAAGTAATATCCAATATAGGGGGAACGCTGCCAGTTTACAAAGACGGAGTGCTGCAGCCTATGGCCCAGGCGGAAAAGATTTTGTTGAACCCGCACGATGTGTGCGTAGATAACGATGAAAATCTATATGTCGCACAATGGGCATCGGGAAAAGTATATCCATATAAATTCACACGCATATAATGAAAATCACGCTGAAGGGTTTTGCAGAGAATATGCTGTTCATGGCAAATGCCTTTATTATTTTTTTACTGGTTTTTGGCCACAGGATTTCAGTTCCATATTGGTTACAGCCGCTGGGAAGGATGCACCCTATGGTACTGCATTTTCCGATCGTTATTCTGCTGCTAGCGATGCTGCTGGAGTTTTTCCGCTTTAAAGATGCTTATGCCAAAGAAAAACTCTACCATGATTTTACTTCCTGGCTACTGCTTTCCGGTACTCTTTTTTCAGCGGTAACCGTTATCATGGGGCTGTTCCTCTCTAAAGAGGAGGCGTATTCGGGAAGCACGTTGCAATGGCATAAATGGACGGGAGTAAGTATCGTCCTCATCACCACCCTTATTTATTACTGCAGGAATTCTGCCTGGTATAAACTGCCGCTGGCAAGGGCTGGAGCTGTGCTTACCATATTCTTTGTAATCCTTGCCGGCCACTATGGTGCGGCATTGACCCATGGAGATAATTTTGTGCTGGAACCGGTAAGCACCCCTGCTGAAAAGGCCAGTGTTCCGCTGGAGCAGGCAAAAATATTTGAAGATGTGGTTATGCCCATATTTTCTCAGAAGTGCCTCAGCTGCCATAATATCGAAAAGGCGAAAGGCAATCTGATCATGGATAATGCCGGCTCGATTCTTAAAGGCGGGAAAACGGGAAAGCTCTTTGTACCCGGAAAACCTGGGCTCAGCTTGCTACTGGAACGGATACATCTGCCATTGGATGAAAAAAAGCATATGCCCCCTAGAGGGAAATCCCAACTGAGCGAAAAAGAGATGGAGCTTTTGAGACTTTGGGTAAAAAGCAATGCTGAAATGAAGAAGAAGGTTATGGATTTACCTGCAAATGATTCTTTACGCTCATTGGCGACCACCTTTTTAGCCCCGACCAATGCGCCGGAGGAGAAATTCGGGTTTGCAGCAGCAGATGAGACCACCGTTAAAAAACTGAACAATAACTACAGAAATATTTACCCCTTAGCTAAGGAATCGCCGGCCTTGGCGGTAAATATCTATAATAAAAGTGTTTATAAACCATCAGTGTTAAAGGAACTGAGCGAGGTTAAAAAACAGATTGTATCATTAAACCTGAGCGGTATGCCCCTGGGCGATGAAGACCTGAAAATCATCGCTGGCTTTGAAAACCTGCGTAAACTGAACCTGAATTTTACGAACATCAACGGAACAGGATTAAAATATTTAACAGCTTTAGAACATTTAAATGTTTTGTCCCTTTCTGGTACCAGAGTGAGTTATAATCTTGTCAAACAGGTTGTAAACATGAATGGCCTCAAACAGCTGACTTTATGGAATACAGGACTGACTGAAGCGGAAGTGTCTCAGCTACAAAAAATAAGCAAGAACCTGACCGTGATTGCGGGCTTTAAAGATGATGGAAAACACCCCGTTAAATTGAACAAGCCACGTCTGAATACGGATGTTACTGTTTTTAAAGATGCCATTRCCCTGCAATTGAAGCACCTGATAAATGGGGTTAAAATCAGGTATACTACAGATGGGACAGAACCCGACAGCCTTAAATCCCCCATTTATAACAAGGAAATTGTCCTTAGCGGGAATACCACGGTTAAGGCCAGGGCATACAAGCCAGGCTGGTACGGCAGTGATCTGCTGAGTGCTAATTTTTACAGAAGCACTTATAAGCCAGACAGCATCTTCTTTTTATTGCCGGCCAACGAGAAATACAGGGCCGGGGGAGCAACGGTGCTGACCGACGGTCAATTAGGAGATTATGATTTCAACCTGGGCAAGTGGATCGCTTTCAGGGAAAATAATATGGAGGCGATGCTTTACTTTAAAAGGCCGGTCACGATGCAGTCGGTAACCTTACATGCGATGAAGCAGATACAGCCCTACATATTCCCGCCTACCGAAGTAGAGATATGGGGCGGGACGGATAAAGATAAACTGCATTTACTGGGTAGGGTAAGACCCAACATGCCAGAAAAAATGGAGGAACGCGAGCTCATTAAAATTGAAGCCAAGTTTAAGCCTCAGCGGATTTCCTATCTAAAGATTATTGCCAAAAACCTGAAGAAACTACCGGAATGGCATCCCGCTAAAGGACAGCCAGCCTGGTTATTTTTAGATGAGATATTTCTGAATTGAGAATGAACGGGGCATTTCGGGAAAAACGGCCACCCGTTCCGCATTTAAACTGTCACCACATTTCGCTTTAACTTTCACTGAAATACACAGCTTAGGCGGGGAATCGGATATACCACTGCAACATCTACAAGAACTTTTCAGAATAATCAGAGAAATTTATAAGAATTAGAAAGCGAACGGAGTATGCTACGGACTGATGTCGTTGGCCTCTCCAGCTATTATTTCTAAGCAATCGATTGTTTTTTTAGAAAAAATATTTAATTTACCGTATTAAATAACTAATGCACAATGAAAAACTAATTGCGACTAATACTTTTGTGCAGATACTGACCAGGATCTTACAAGTAAAAAGCAAAGGGCTGGGTAGCAAGTGCATCGGAACAACCGCAGATAAACAAATTTTAAACCAAATATAAACCTAAACATATGCTTAAAATTCAAAACACCAAACTATTCTGGGCAAGCTGCCTGGCGTTATTGGTTACCTCTCTTTCCTTCGGCATCCGTGCCGGTATCATGAACCAGCTCGGCATCGATTTTCAATTGACTACCGGTCAGTTGGGTACCATTACTGCTGCTGCCTTCTGGGGATTTCCGCTGGCAATTGTAGTCGGAGGATTTGTGGTCGATATGATCGGCATGAAACGTTTGCTGGTGATGGCTTTTATCTTTCACCTGGCCGGAATTGTGCTGACCATTTTTGCTCAGGGCTACTGGAGCCTGTTTTTATCAACGCTATTGATCGGCATTGCCAATGGCACGGTGGAGGCTGCGTGTAATCCACTTGTAGCTGCTTTATATCCGGAAAATAAAACTACCCGCTTAAATCATTTTCACTTATGGTTTCCCGGAGGTATTGTGATCGGTACCTTGCTGGTTACCCTGTTTGTTCAGCTCGGACTGGGCTGGAAGGTGCAGGTGGCCATGATGATCATTCCGACTTTGATTTACGGATACCTGTTTTCAAAGCTGGATTTTCCGGTTACCGAAAGGGTATCATCCGGTTACTCCAGTTCAGATATGTATAAAGCAGTACTTTCTCCATTGTTTATCTTTATGTTTATCTGTATGTTCGGTACGGCCATTACCGAGTTATTTACCGGGCAATGGATAGGTTTATTACTGAAAAATGTAACCGATAATGCCATTTTATTGCTCACGCTGACTACCGGAATTATGGTAATTGGCCGGGGTTTTGCCGAACCTGTGGTTCACCGTCTTGCCCCTCAGGGCGTACTGCTCTTATCTGCAATATTTGCCGCATTGGGACTTTACATGCTGGGTACATTTACCGGGAATTCTGTTTTTTTCGCAGCAATTATCTTTGGTATAGGCGTTTGTTATTTCTGGCCAACTATGATCGGTTTTGTCGCTGAGAATGTCCCTAAATCCGGAGCGTTGGGCCTAAATCTAATGGGAGGCGCGGGGATGTTTGCGGTTTCTATCTATACGATGTTTATGGGGAGTTTTTACGATAACCTGATCGTTAAACATTTACCTTCCGGTGCCTCGCTTGACGTTTATTTAAAAGCTCCAGAAAGTTCAGCATCGGGGCAGGCGCTTGCCAATGCCAAAAATCTTGCAGGCCCAGAAATCCTGCAGGCTACACTGATTATCCCTGTGATATTGATTGTCGCGTTCGGTGGACTGGTTTTATACCTGCGTTCACGAAAAAAGAGCAAATCTGTACAATTGGTATAAGGGATAGAATACACTTGTTCAACAGTGATAATCGTACATTCGATTTGAATGTTAATTGCAATGAATTGTCTTTATAAATAAATCAGATATACAGAAAAAAGGAGCCGCCTCATAAATCAACTATGAGGCGGTTTTTTTGCTAAGTATTAAAGTAGCGCAGCGTGTGTTGCGCGCGGGTAATGAGCTGATGTTTTTTTGCGGTGATCTAAAAGCCAGGCTTCCTGTTCTTTTGCTGTATCGTTCTCATAATAGCTGATTAATCCGCAGTAAAATATTTTCTGTATTGCAATGGCGTTGTCTGTTTTACCTTTAAAAACTGTTTATGGAAATTGGCCATGGTATTGTAACCGCTGTCGAAACATATTTCCAGAACTGTTTTCCTGGTTTCCATAAGTGAGGTACAGGCATATCCGATCCGGATCTCGTTCAGAAAATCGATATACGTTTTTTTTGTGCTTTTTTTAAAATAATTACAGAATGCAGGCACGCTCATTGAGGCAATACCAGCCACTCTGGAAAGCGAGATCGGCTCCCTGAAAGAATCGATGGTAAACTGGAAGATGCGGTCGATACAATCCCTATCTTTATTATTGGGCTGTTTTAGGTCCTGTGTTGATACTTCGATATACTCTTTACCTGTTGCAATGATGTCGAGACATTTGCCCAGGATCAGGATACGCTGGAACCCTATTGTGGTTTCCAGCTCGCTGATGAGTGAAAAAAGCAGGCGTTTACTGTTGCCCGTGATTTTCAGGCCGAACAATGAACTCTCCAATAACTTCTTGATATAGCGGCTTTCGGGTATATTCAATATTTCAGTGCCCCAAAAGTCATCTCTGAACTGGACCACCACTGCACTTGTAATCAATCCCTGTTCCCTTTTCTGAAAGGTATGCGGAAGATTACTACCTAGGAAATAAATATCGCCGGTTTCAAATTCACCAACGTGATTGCCAACAAAACCTAGTCCGGAGCCTTCGGTAAACAAGATCAGTTCGTATTCGATATGCTGGTGCCAGCCCACCTCAAAATCCGGCGTTCTAAAAGTTTTGGCCACAAACGAAGTCGTTTCATCGAGAGTTAGCTTTTGAATAAAGGGCTTCATGGATTGACGATATTTTACGTTTTTGATCACAATTTAATGATTTTTTCTTTTTTTTAATAAGATAGTTTACTTTTTTGATAGGAAAGTGTAAGGGATCAAAATAAAAACCAGCTAGCTTAGTATTTACCTAACCAAACCGATCCAGTTCATATGGCTATAGCACCTGCTTTAAAACCGTCAGCGCAAGCTGCGCCAAAAACCGAAACCATAAACACCAGGTTTATTATTGTTATTAGTATGGTGGCTGCATTAGGTGGTCTATTATTTGGATTTGATACCGCTATTATTTCCGGGGCGATACCTTACATTACGCCTTATTTTGGACTTGACGGATATTCGCTGGGCTGGGCGGTTAGCTCAATACTGATCGGCTGCGCTACAGGTGCGATGGCGGCTGGGCTATTTGCAGATAAATACGGGCGCCGTGTAACGCTGATCGCATGCGCACTGCTGTTTGCGCTCTCGGGCCTGGGAGCAGGTCTGGTATCAAATTTTACTTTCTTCGTCCTGTTCCGATTGATCGGCGGACTGGGGGTAGGAGCTGCTGCCATGATTTCGCCAATGTACATTGCAGAAACCACACCTGCCTCACTGCGCGGCAGGCTGGTTGCATTATACCAGCTAGCTATTGTCCTTGGGATATTGCTGGCTTATTTCTCCAATTATTTTTTTGAAGGTTTTGGAGAAAACAACTGGAGGTATATGTTTATTTCACAGCTTATCCCTTCGTTTTTATTCCTGGTGGCCTTGTTGTTTGTTCCTGAAACTCCCCGCTGGCTGGTCAAAAAAGGGCTCAAAGGAGAAGCATTAGTGATATTGACAAAAATATCGGGCAGTGTAGCCGCTGATGTGGAAATTGCGGAAATTGAAAATACTTTCAAATGCGAAAAAGATTCTGGTTTAAAAGTATTGTTTAGTAGGACTTACCGCCCAGTACTGTTCATCGGGGTACTGATCGCAGTCTTTCAGCAAGTAACAGGAATTAACTCCATACTTTACTACGCGCCTGTTATATTTAAAGAAACCGGTCTGAGCAATACATCTTCTTTATTGCAGACCATCGGCATCGGTGTAGTGAACGTGGTATCAACTTTTATCGCCATTGGCCTGGTAGATAAGGTAGGCAGAAAAAAATTCCTATTGATAGGAAGCTTGTTGATGGGACTGTCGTTAGTGGCTATTTCGCTCTGTTTTCACTTCCGGTATTTTGATAATTATGTGGTACTCGGGCTCATGGTGGTATATGTAGGGACCTTCGGATGTACGCTGGGCGCAGTTACCTGGGTATATCTTTCTGAAATTTTCCCAAACCGGGTCCGCGGGATCGCAATGTCGGTCGCCACCCTCGCCTTATGGCTTGCTGATTTTATGGTTACTTATACCTTTCCAGTAATGACCCGGCAGCTGGGCACTTCAAATACACTGTTCTGTTGAATATGGCTACCTTGTTGCAGAGCAACTACTGACTGAGAATGAAATCGATGAGCTGAGAATGGAAACTGCAGAGATATTCAAGGGGAACCGCGGCCATGTTGATGGACTGGTCGATCCCGGGGAGTTGACAAATGAGGAGATACTTAAAAAATATATTGCGATACATTTTCCGCATAAAATATCCACGGTGATCAAATCATATCTTCTTCATCAGAGGATAACCGATGTACTTACCAAGATCATAAGCCCCAATGTAAAATGCATGCAGTCTATGCTGTTTGTAAAAGCCCCGGGCAAAGCGGGACAGTCCTGGCACCAGGATGAATATTATATTCCTACCAGAGACAGGTCACTGACAGGCGTATGGATTGCCATTGATGACGCCAGCCTTGAAAACGGCTGTTTATGGATCATTCCGGGATCAAACATGTCTGGTTATATCATGGACAGGGTACCCAATACTAGTGCCGAATATGCAGATGTGGATACCGTCGACGTCTCAGGTTTTGAAAAGGAAAATATTATCCCTGTGGAAGTGAAAAGTGGTTCAGTGGTTTTCTTTAACGGATATACGCTGCATAGTTCCCAGAAAAATAAGACAGAGGACTGTTTCCGTACTGCATTGGTCAATCATTACATGAGCGCCGAATCGATGCTGCCATGGGACCAGGACGGTAAATTCGATCCGACAGACGATCTGAGGGATATTATGATGGTTTCGGGCGAGGATCCTTACGGCTATAAAGGCACAATTGATGTGAACAGACCTTACCTAAGGCCCGAGACCCTGAAAATTAAAACATCGCTATAACCCTATGGAACTGAAGTTTTTTTGCCCGCGTTGGGGAAGTGAAAATACCGAGCTGGCTGAATTTTTCAAACAAGCCAGACAGCAGGGGTACGATGGTGTAGAGTATGCTATTGCAGGCGATCTGCCAGTCTCAGCGATTGATGATATTTTTGACACAGCTGCCAGGGAGGATATGTTATTGATAGTCCAGCATTATGATACTAGTGAGGCAGACTATCACAAACATTATGATGCCTATAACAATTGGCTCTGGAAAATGAAGGGCTATAAACCATTTATGATCAATTCCCAGACCGGTAAGGATTTTTTCAGCTTCGAAGAGAACAGTGCGCTGATCGGTGCGGCCCGTGGATTCACCGGGGATACGGGCATTAAAGTATATCATGAAACCCATCGGAACAAATTCTCTTTTGCTGCACATATTACCAAAGACTACCTTCAAAGGATAACTGATCTGCAGATTACTTTGGATGCATCACATTGGGTCTGCGTGGCTGAATCGTTGTTAGAAAATCAGCAGGATGCGATGCAACTGGCCATTGAAAGAACAGCACATATCCACGCAAGGGTAGGCTATGAGGAAGGGCCGCAGGTGCCTGATCCGCGCGCCACTGAATGGCAGTATGCACTGAACATGCATTTAAGCTGGTGGGACAAGGTAGCAGAGCGTAAAAGACTTGAAGGACCTGGGGCAATCTTAAGCATCACGCCGGAGTTCGGACCGTTCCCTTACATGGTCCCATTGCCCTTTACCGGGCAGCCCATTGCTGATCAATGGACGGTAAATGCTTATATGATGCAGGTATTGAGGGCGCGTTATAATTAGATAAAGATGGGAAATGTGATTAAAATATTGGTTTTATTTATACTGAGCGCTTTTGGCGCCTCGGCTCAGCAGTACCATGTCGCTGTAAATGGGAATGATGGGAACGATGGAAGCCTGAGAAGACCATTCAAGACTATAACTGCAGCAGCACATGTAGCCCAGCCCGGTAGTGTGATCACCGTTCATGCCGGCGTGTACCGCGAGCAGGTGGCGCCCCCACGGGGTGGGAGCTCGGATCAGAAAAGGATCTGGTACAGGGCTGCCAAAGGCGAAAAGGTTGAAATAAAAGGATCTGAAATCATCAAAAGCTGGAAKAGACTAAGTGCAACGAAATGGACAGTTACGCTGCCCAATCATTTTTTCGGAAAATTTAATCCATACAGCGATACAATCCATGGCGACTGGCTTGAAAAAGGAAACTGGTGCCATACGGGTGAAGTGTACCTGAACGGGAAACCGTTAACAGAAGTTAAGGATATAAAACAGCTGGATTCGGCGACTATCAAAGCGCCAGCGTGGTATTGCAAGGTTGATGAAAGCAATACCGTTATCTGGGCAGATTTTTTTAATGCAGATCCCAATAAGGAAATGGTTGAAATCAATGTCCGCCAAACTGTATTTTATCCTTCGAAACCGGGCATCAACTATATTGGTGTTTCAGGTTTTACAATGAGCCAGGCCGCGACTCCCTGGGTGCCTCCTACTGCCGAACAGTTCGGGCTGATCGGTACGCACTGGAGTCGGGGCTGGGTCATTGAAAATAACGATATCAGTTATTCAAAATGTGCCGGTATTACCCTTGGTAAGTACGGCGATGAATGGGACAATAAGTCTGGCTCGGTAGAGGGATTCATTAAAACCACCCAGCGGGCATTGGATCATTCGTGGAACAAAGAACACATCGGGAGCCATCTGGTGAGAAATAATCAGATCCACGATTGCGGGCAGGTCGGTATTGCAGGCAGTCTGGGGGCAGTTTTCAGTACCATTACCGGAAATTCCATCCATGACATTGCAGAACAAAAACTATTTTGGGGCTATGAAATGGCCGGGATAAAGTTACATGCGCCCATTGATGTTGAAATAAGCCATAATCATATATATAATACAGAAGGAGGAATATGGCTCGACTGGATRGCGCAGGGAACGCGGGTAACCAAAAACTTCCTGCACAATAACCGGGTACAGGATTTTTCATTGGAAGTTAACCATGGTCCCGTGGTAGTTGATGGCAATTTATTTCTTTCCCCTCAATTGGCCCAGGTGAGGTTGTCGCAGGGCGTAGCATTTGTAAACAATTTAATTGCATGGAAACTTTGGGATACCAATGACCTTGATCCGCGCCCAACGCCTTTTTTGAAACCACATTCAACCTCGATTGCCGGTTTTCACAATAACCCCTGTGGCGATACACGGTTTTATAACAATATATTCCTGGGACGGACGGACCTGTCGCCTTACGATAATGCGGCGTTGCCTGTGAAAATGGAGGGTAACGTGTATTTAGCGGACGCCAGGTCTTCTAAGTACGAACAGCAGCCCATGCGGAATCCTGATCACAGCCCTGCTGTTGAAATAGAAGAAAAAAACGGGATGTGGTATCTTAGCGTTAATTTAAAAACCTCATGGTCAGAAAATATAAAACCCAGACTTATCGACACCAGATTGCTAGGAAAGGCGGTAGTTCCACACCAGTCGTTTGAAGATCCTAACGGTAATGCCTTTCTTTTCGATACCGATTATCTGGGTATAGCAAGGAAGGCAAAGGATCCCGGGGTGGGGCCGTTTGTGATAAGAAAAAGCGGAAGGCAATGGATAAAAGTATGGCAGGATCGGCGCCGGGCCGTTATATAAGGATTTCGTTGGCATAACGCAATAGCTAATGTTGGCAGACCTGTAGCCGGTATTCCGGTAAGAATATGTGGTAAAAACGAACTAAAACAAAAACAATGAAAACTAAAGTAATCTCATTGCAACTAAAAAAGAGTTATAAAAAAAATAAGATGATGTTTAAAAAAATTAACCTGATGGTTTTATTGGTATTGACAACATTTGTTGCCATGGCCAAGGAGTATCACGTAGCGGTAAATGGGAGCGATACCAATGAGGGCAGCCTCGCTAAACCCTTTAAGACTATATCTGCAGCGGCAAATGTGGCTATGCCGGGTGATGTAATCACTGTTCACGCCGGTGTGTATCGCGAACAGATTACGCCGCCTCGTGGTGGCAATTCAGAACAGGAACGGATAGTTTACAGGGCAGCCAAAGGAGAGAAGGTTGAGATCAAAGGTTCGGAAGTGATCAAAGGCTGGCAAAAAACAGGGAATGATACCTGGATGGTAAAGATCCCGAATAGTTTTTTCGGAAAATTTAATCCATATAGTGATTTGATCCGCGGCGACTGGTACGTGGCTCCCAAAGATAGTAAATATCATACTGGGGCGGTGTATCTGAATGGGGACTGGTTAATGGAAGCCCGCACGCAAGATGACGTAATGAAAGCGGTAAACGAAAAAGACCCACGCTGGTTTGCAACGGTCGATTCAACCACAACAACCATATGGGCGCAATTTAAAAATGCGGAACCTAATAACGAAACCGTTGAGATCAATGTGAGGCAGACGGTTTTTTATCCCGATAAACCATTTATTAATTACATCACACTTCATGGTTTCGCCATGCAGCATGCGGCAACAAATTGGGCGCCACCTACAGCCGAGCAAATGGGACTTGTTGGCACCCATTGGAGTAAAGGGTGGATCATTGAGAACAATATCATTCAATATTCAAAATGCGTGGGTATTGCACTGGGTAAATACGGGGATAAATGGGATAATAACAATACCGAATCGGCGGAGGGGTATGTAGGTACCATCAAGCGGGCATTGGCATTCGGCTGGAATAAAGGCACAGTTGGCGGGMATATTGTTCGCAATAACACAATCGCGTATTGCGAGCAGACAGGTGTGGTAGGCAGTATGGGTTGTGCATTTAGCGTTGTTGAAGGCAACACTATTCACGATATTCACGTGAGAAGGTTATTCGGTGGTTATGAAATGGCCGGTATTAAATTTCATGGGGCTGTTGACGTGCAGATCCGTAACAACCATATCTATCGCACTAATATGGGCGTTTGGCTCGACTGGATGGCACAGGGGGTGCAAGTAAAAAACAACCTGATGCATGATAACGGTTTGGATGTTTTTTTAGAGGTCGATCATGGGCCTATGCTGGTCAGTAACAATGTGTTACTTTCCAAAACCAGTTTGCTGATGAACTCCAGCGGCGCCGCATTTGTACACAATATATTTGGAGGCAAGATGAACGTAGTTTCTTACGACAACAGGCTCACCCCTTATCTTAAGCCGCATTCGACCTTTATGGCAGGGCTACATGACAATGCCGGGGGAGGTTGCCAGTTCATCAACAATTTATTTGTGAACGGTGGCGATGCTTCGGAATACAAAAAAGCAATATTGCCGGTAAGCTTTACCGGAAATGTTTATGTGAAGGGGGCCATAAGGGCGATCTCTGGTAATAAAAAAAGAAGCTTTGGAGAAATTAGTGCAGCAGCGAAAGAAAAGCTTAAAAATGTGCCGGACAAGGATGCCGTGGAAACGGATTTTTTGGTGGATGAAAATTTTGATGCCACTACAAAGTTAACAACTGAAAAAGAAAAAATGTACCTTGAAATAGCGCTGGATAAAAACTGGCTGATCAAACAGAAAAGGAAATTGGTAACAAGCCAATTGTTGGGTAAGGCCATTGTCCCTGGTTTACCTTTTGAGAATCCAGATGGCTCTCCACTAAAGATTGAGATGGACTATTTCAACCGGAAACGAAACGTGCTCAATCCGTCGCCTGGTCCGTTTGAGATAATAAAAAGTGGAACGCAGCGGATAAGGGTCTGGTAGCTGCGTTTGCATATATAGCAGGTTGTTGAGGTTTTAAAGGTGGGCTTTCCAAAACAAAAAACGAGGGCGCTTAAAATGTTAAAATAGCCTACAAATAAGCAGATGAATAGATCTTAAGATATTCATCTGCTTATTTTTTTGTGTTTTCTTTTTTTTAATATTCTCGGTAACTATATTAATTCTTACAAATGGAATAATACGGTGGAAGGCAGACAGCTTCCGTGGCAGGCTTGAGAAGGTGAAAGAACCGAAGATCGGCAGATAAAGCCAATGAGAGAACGGCAAAAAATTATAATTCGTTTTACTAACTTTATGTTAATTTTTATTCATTTTACTTAATGTATATGTGTTCTACCTGAGAATTTTAGGCTTTAACATTGGTTATATTAACGAACTACCCGGACTCAGCTCATAAGGGGATTTGYCCGCCTCAAAGATCCTGGTATATTCAATTCCCTGTGTAGTGATCCCATCACCTAGTATCCTGATCCAGTTACCTTCGCGCAGCCCTACTACCTTTATGTTATTCTGCGTTAGAAATTCCATGATCCTGGTTTCTCTTGTTTCTCCATTATGCTTCAACTCCGGATTTGGGTCGAGGTAATGGGGATTAAGGTTAAAAGGAACTAGTTCCATGCAATCAAAAGAGGGCGGATACACAATAGGCATATCATTGGTGGTTTTCATATTTATGCCAGCAATATTGCTTCCGGCACTACAGCCTAAATAAGCTTTACCAAGTTTGATGTTTTCACTTAGATGCTTCATCAGTCCCAGCTCATGAAGTGTTTTTACCAGCAGAAAAGTATTGCCTCCCCCGGTAAAAAAACCTTTGGCTGCATGGATCGCCTCAATGGGGTTGTTAAATTCGTGCAGGCCTTTAACGCTGATATTTAGCGGTAAGAAAAAATTTCRGGCTTTGGCAGTATATTCTTCATGCGAAATGCCTCCTGGCCTTGCATAAGGGATAAATATAATTTCATCTATTCCGGCAAAGAGCGTAATGAGCTCATCTTTTAGGTATTCCAGATAATTACCGCCAAACAGCGTAGAAGTAGAGGCCAGGATAACATTCATTTTATTTGCTTTTTGGCAATTATACCGTTTTTCGTTGAAATAATTGTTATGTAGAGCCAGTGGAAAGATCGGCCATTTTCTAGTTAATGAGAAACGGCAAACTGAACGTTTTTTTAGAAATGAAGGTCGGTTTTTCCTTTAAAGCATATTTTCTTTATGCCTTTCAGATAAAAACTAAGGCTGGGCGTTAGACACCCTGGCTGCAGAAAGATATCTCCTCCGCTCATTTATCCATTCTTTTAACTTTGGGAAAATAACCAGGATAGCAAAAACCAGTATGGAAATAAAGGCCTGTAAATAGAGGTTTATCTTGGTTACCGGATTAATATCTACATCGCCCATTACAACATATAGGCGGTATATGCTTCTTATAATAATGAGCACCAATAAGTACTTGCTCCATTTGAACCTGCGTTTGATCAGGATAAAAAGCAGATAGCGCGTGATGAGTATTGATATAAAAATAACCAACTCCTGCGTACTCTCATAATTGTAAAAAAATAGATTTACAATCCCGATTAAAAAAGTAATTAAAATAAGGTTAGAAGATAAGGAGTACTTATTCTTCATTAATTTAAAATTTACCAACTTAAATAGGTTTTATGAATAGACAATGCAAATGTCCTCATAATTTTTTAAATAAGATAATTTTGATTGTTAAAGAAATCTTAACCATTGATATTTGTCAATAAATAGTTAAATGATAAACCCCAAAAGTTTTTGTCCAACTTTTGGGGTCACACCAGTTTGGCAATCCGCTTTATATTTTAATCTGAATTTTGTATTACGCTTTCATTACACGGTCTTTAACCTTTACCGCTGGGTTGCCTTGGTAAATGCTGTAAGGCATTAAGTTTTTGTTCGCCACACTTCCCATTGTTAAAACAGCATGACTATGTAGCGTTACACCAGGACCAACTGTAGCTGCAGCACCAATCCAAGCGCCATCTTCCAGCACAATGGGGCCAGTCATTAAGTCGAAATTTGTGCGGCTATAATTATGATTTCCGGTAATGAGAACAGCCTGTTGCGAAATACAGCAGTTTTTTCCAATTTTTACCTGATCCAAATTGTCTATATAACAATCAGCGAGCCAGCTATAATCGCCAATTTCCAGTTTCCATGGATATTTAATGTGAATGCCCGGTTTTATCCGTACTTCCATGCCAATCCTGCTACCAAATAACCGTAACAAAGCAACCAGTACCGAACTGACTGGCATCAAACGGCTCTTAAAAAAGATGACATTGGTAAAGTACCACAAAATCTGCTTGAGGATGGAAGCACCAACCTTAAAATTACCAGTATCAAAATTCTTGTGTAGCTGTGTTTTTAGCAAATTTTCCTCTTTATTTGTTGTTGGCAATGGTTTGATTTTTAACTAATTTATTGCTTTTTTTGATCCAAAAATATAACATTGCGAAAATGCA
Source organism: Pedobacter sp. 01N416 (assembly GCF_056399685.1). Classification (NCBI taxonomy): domain Bacteria; kingdom Pseudomonadati; phylum Bacteroidota; class Sphingobacteriia; order Sphingobacteriales; family Sphingobacteriaceae; genus Pedobacter; species Pedobacter sp. 01N416. The sequence continues at coordinate 427 of NZ_JBFTRT010000152.1, read as the reverse complement.
GATGTACACAATGATATTAAAAATTTCGTGGTGATAGGTAAAATTGTTCCGTTGCGATTTAAAGAAGCCCAGTAATACGCCCAAACCTGCAATACGCAATACATTCAGCACGTAGATGGCAATAAAACCGATCACCAGCATTTTAAAAGTCGATTTCCATGATGCAGGGAATGCCAATACAAAAGCGGCCAAAAAACTCATTACGCCAAGTCCAAGGCAGGAATAATTCACGCGAAGATAAGGCCCGGATACTACCATAACGTCCATTTCATTATGAATGGCATAAAAGCCAAAAGCCTTAATAATCCGTACCGCAGGTACAATTAATGCTGTTTTTAAGCCTTGAATATAATCAAAGTGATCAGCAATATAAGCATTATAAAATCTTGAACCAGGTGTCATCACACTATTCATAAACAGATTACCC
>NZ_JBFTRT010000151.1:0-10836 GCF_056399685.1 Pedobacter sp. 01N416 | reverse complement strand
GAATTACCCTGCCCGTTCCATTTTTAAAAAGAAAGCCACAACCAGTTTATCTTTAGCCCGGATGAGCCTGCCTATTTTTTTTGAAGGAATCAGTTGAAAATCAGAAAAATTAATGGCTTGTTGTCCTATCAGCTCGATAGTGCCCCGTTTAACATTTATCTGATAACAGATTTCGAATCTTTTTAATACCCCTGCAAGTGTGATCTCCACATCTCCCTTAACAAAACTATTCAGACCTTCGGAAGGGATTTCTTTTAAGGACAGGAATTTGATCCTTAGGACTGGAAACCTGTTTTCCTGCAGTGTATTGAGTAGTTGTTTAGTCATCATCGCACTCTTACAATCAAAATTTTTCAGCTCCAGATTTAAGGTTCCTGAAAGCGCAATATGGTCTGTTTTATCTTTCGAAACCAGAACGGTATCGGTTTTGGGATACCGCAGGATTACACAGGAAAAGCGGTTTATATTGGTGGATCCATTAACAGTGAGCATACTGTTTTCACTCACTACCCATCTTGAGGTAGTTTTGGTTTCCCCTGCAGGTCTCAAGCCGGCCGATAGCAAAAAAAGGATAATTAACAGTGGCTTCATCATGATTTTTAAAGGCCGGAACAAAATCGTTCCAGCCAAATAGTTTATTGGCTAAAATCCTACAACAGCCTGGATTACATAACCTTTGAATTTTCCTCCGCTTCGGAAATCCGCAGTTGGGAAATCTTTATATTTCTGGCTCACATATTCGCCTTTTAACAATATGTTTTTGGTCATAAACCATCCCGCAGCAATGGCAATGCGGTCTATTTTTACATCATTATTATAAGTTATTGCAGGTGTTGTTCCGGCAGCTGGCACATTAGCCATTGCGGCGGTAACTACATTATATTTTGCACCAATAAAGAAATTTTCTGTCTTTCCGAACCTATAAACGCCATCTATTGCCATCTGCTCGGCTCCTCTGCTACCTACCTCCGTTTTTGATCTCCCCTTTGCGTTTTCATAAGTTGCAAACAGTTCTAGCCCCTGAAATTTTATAAACGCGTTTAGTTGAAGGGCATTGACTTTTTTGGTAAAACCGGGGTTAAACCGTCCGGAGAAAGCATTAGTAGTATTTACTGCGCCAACTTTTTCCAGCACCATAAAATAGTTAGACCCGGTACGGTCGCCGCCATATAAGGTCTGTCCGCCTGAACTGTTATTGCTATAATAAGAGGCTGCAAAACGCACCCTCAAATCACCGTTCAATTGTTTATCAAAGCCGCCTTTTATATAAACGGCTGGTGATTTGTGCACATTTGCATCCTGGGGAGTCGCGATCAGGCTATCGATATTACCTTTGATCATTCCATTTGAAACACCGATTAAACCAAACAGCGCATTTTTTCTTACTAAAACTTCGCCGCCTATTTCAGTTGTAAAACCATCCATGATGTAATTTTCAATAAAAGGATTGTAGATCGTTTGCCCGCCATCCGACCTGCGGAAATGCTGATCGCCATAGTTGATTTCCATGTGCCCGATTTTGATGGTTGTTACCGACATAATATCTTCCCACAGTTTGCCTTTAAACGGCAGTTTATCAAACTGTATATATCCACCCTTCACCCAGGTTTCGTTGTGGTGGCGGGAAGAAAGATAGCTCGTGAGGTTCAGCCTGATCCCATCTGAGAGTTGTACATCCATGAACAGATTGGCATTGGCAGTATTAAAACCAGGGGTCATTTTATATAGTCCGCCCGATGTGTTTTCGTGTTTCAGCCCTTGAAAAGACTGGGTAAATCCCGCACCAAAACGGACTTTTATTTTATCAAACCCGGCATTGCTATCTTTGGGTGCTTCAAAAACATTAATACCGGATTTATCATAAGGCCTAAGATTGGAAACCTGTGCCTGTACCCCAAAGCTATACAAACTCGTAATTGCTACCGCTAGGGCAGAAACTCGTGTAAATTTATTTTTCATGATTTTATCTTAGTGATGAACTGTTATTTTGCTACTGATGCCTTAACATATTCGAACTCGAACCGGACAACGAGGTTGTTCCCCACCTTCATTGTGCCAAGCATAAAACTTGGTGGTTCAATACCATAATCGGTTAGCATTAATTGCTCGTTGCCATGGCAACTGATGGAACCATCTGCATTTACCAAAGCCATTACCTTCATTGAAAGGCTCTGTGTTTTCCCGGCAATAGTCAGAATTCCTGTTGTCTGGATAGCATACCGTTTTGCCTGTACCATGGTAACTGTTGCAAAAGTGAGCTGATAGCTTATCTTAGGAAACTCAGCTGCGTTAAGCGTTTTATAGGTACGGCTGTCCATAGCAGATTTACCGCTTTTGAGGCTCTTTGCTGCCAGGGTAAATTTTAGGGCTGTTACGTCCGTCATTTCACCACGGGCATTGAAATTAAATGTACCTGTGCTTTCGAACTGTTTGGATGTCATCGACCAATCGTGAACATTGGATGTGCCCGTTACCTTAACTGAACTGCTGGCTGTTTGCGAAAGCTGATATGTTGTTTGCGCCACTGTAACCAGCGGGAAGAGCATAAACAATAGGATGATAGGCCTGATTTTTTTCTGGAATATGTTAAATGTTTTCATAGCAGGGTTATTGGATTAAACTGTTGGTCAAACCTACCCTGTTCTGCGTCAAATTTTGTGAGGCGCACCAGATTGAAAACTGATGGTCGTCACTTTTCAACCACATCAACATCCTGAAAATCAACAATAATTTATAAAAAGGGCTTTTCGGCTAAAGTTCACCTGATTCCGCTCCAAACGGTAGCCTCAACTATTTGCCATGCAGTATTAAAGGTATCTTAAAGATTGACCAAAATATATCCAATCAGGCCAGGTCGGACCTATTCATTTTTAAGCAGTCTACTGCCTCTTTTAATCAAAACTCAGCGATCAGCTTTTGTCCTTTATTGAGATAAACCTCATATACTCCGTCTATTTTATTCACGTTTTTGACGTTCCACTTTGGTGTTTTTCCCATAAAATTATCTTTAATGCGAAGTTTCCCACTTTTGCCTGCTGTAATACTGAACATGAAAATCTTTTTGTTTTTTCTGATACCCGATACCATATAACCGCCTTCGGCCCTTAGGTTTGAAAAAGAAACATCTGCCCATTTTTGAGGTACAGCAGGAAAGATCCTGATCACGCCGGTATGTGGCTCGCCGGGTGTAACACTCCAGCTTTGCAGCAACATTTCGTGTACAGCCTGCGAGGCCAGAAAATTACCTTCTAAAGTAAATGGACGATAAGTAAAACCCGAATAGCCGCTTTTGGTCTGATCGCCGTTTGCATGAAATCCATTCCGCAGCACGAAAGCTTTAACAAAAATATCGAGGTTTTTAACGGCCGCTTCACCATCTCCTACTCTTGCCCTCAGGCAGCTCATCCACGAGAAACTATAGCCTACCCAGGCACGGGTACCGAGTTTATCCCAACTTTTCATGGTAGGTTCAATTATCTCCTGGTCTTTTTTACCACTTTCGGTATTGATCAGATTGAAAGGATAAATGCCGATGATATTGGATAAATGCCTGTGGCTGGTACTGAGTTCATAGTTGGCATCTAAAAGTAAGGTGCCATCGGCTTTGGTGTGAAAATCGCCCAAAGCTAAAGCTGCATCTGCCCATTTCTTACTTTCTGTAATTTTACCGCATTCCAATGCCATTTCTTTTAACGAAAGAAAGAGCATTTTTAAACTCATCAGGTCGTAATTGCTATTGGGTGTTAACCAGGCTTTCGGACTATTGTCAAAAATTTCAGGGGAGGATGAAAGCGGCAATTTTAACAAACCAGTGCTGTCCTTTTTCAATAAAGCCAACATGCATTCGCCAACTTCAGCGCTCCATGGATAAGCTTTTTCTTTTAGAAACTGATCATCGGCCGTATACAGCCAATGCAGGTAGAACAAATGTGCACTCCAGGCACTCATAGATGGCGACATGCTGTATTGTCCCCAGCCACCTAAAGGCTGGCCGGAATACGACATTACGCCAGGACAGGCTAAACCGCCTGTTCCATAAAAATCTCTGGCAAAGGCCCTAAAGAAATCACGGCGAGCCCAAAGAAAATTGAGGTAAGAAGCGCCTTCATCATATCGCCCCGATTCCTGGTAGGCCATATAAGTCATCTGTGTATTAAGGTCATTGTGGTAATCGCCTTTCCAAGGTGGCAAAGCACCATTATCGGCTGTCCAAACACCTTGCAGTGGCATTGGTGGGGCATTTAAACGTGAAGCCGCACCATAAAAATATTGTACCAGGTTATATTGTTTTTGAATAGCCGTATCAGGTATTGTTACACTCGATTTCTCCCAAAATGTTCTCCACCATTTTACATGGGGTTTGCGCATGGCTAGATAACCTTTGTTTAATGCCTTGGTACAACGCTCGCGTGCCAGGGCTAAAGGATCCTTTGTATCTTGTGTTGACGTAATGGTTAGGGCAAGTAAAGTTTCATTACCATTTTTTTTAGTCTCTACATATACACAATACCGAAGTCCTTCTGATGCATCCTGAATATACCATTGTGCATTACCATTCTTCCCGTGTATTGCATCGGGGTAACCCAGTTTGTTTACAGAACCACCACTGCTTGGCCCGGCCTGTCCTTTTTTGTTGTTATTGTATACATCCATCGGACTCAAAAGATCAATGGCTTCAGGAACAATTCCTTTGATTGAAAGAATGGCGACAGGGTGAGTTGCACTATACAGCGCATTTATTGTTGCACCCGAATTAAAACGGGCCACTCCTTCGGCAGTTGATTCCAATAATTCAAATTCTTTAACCTCCTCCTGGTCAGGAAATTTAAGTTCTATTCTGCCTGCTGGCAGTTTGGTCGGACTCACACCTCGATATGCACCATCCCACCAGGAGGTAATGGCACTAAAGTTCTTTTGGGCAATCATTTCTGCCCCTTTTTGATAATTGTACTTTTTCCACCATTCGCGCTCTCCATGCGTGCGCTCGTCCCATAAATCGCCCCGGTCTAATGATAGTTTGATGGTGTTTTTTTCACCCCATAATAAACCGCCCATTAAACCATTGCCTAAAGGAAGTGCTTCATCCCAGGTAGTTACTGGTGCTTTTAGCACCAGGTTGTAGCTGGCATCGGGTAGAATTGTTTTTTGGGCACTTGCAGCAAGGCCTGCAAAAAGGCTTAAAAAGAGTAAATTGGTTTTAAAGAATTTTATCATATCGTAGTTATCATGGTCTGCATCGACTAAGCTATATCGATTTTTTTATTTTTATTCTCTTTACTTTTTGTGGTCCATATTTCAAAGTTTACTATTTATGCTAATATATACCATTCTAAATTTTGGTTCAATTGTAGTTTGCATCAGTATAAACCGATTGCCTTGTGCTTAGCCAGCGCTAAACACCTTTATTTTATAACATATTAAAATGATTTTATCCCTGTCCGATCATTGCATATTATTCGAAAATGCGATATTTAAGGCCTTTACGATGTCGGGATGCTGCTGAGCAACGTTTATTGTTTCGCCTTCATCAAGTTTAAGATTGTACAATTCAGTACGATTTACAAGTTTCCAATCCCCACTTCTTATCGCAGTTTGTTTACCATATTTCCAATACAAATTTCGCTTAAGATCTCCTTGATCAAAAAGAACCGCCCTAATATCTGCTCCATCTGTATGTACCTTTTTAGAGGCTCCGATGATCGCTGTAAGCGTAGGCATAAGATCCATATTAACCAGAGGTGTATTTACAACCTGTGCTGATTTGATCATAGCCGGCCAACTCAGTAGGGCGGGCACTCTTATACCACCTTCCCATAAATCAGCTTTCTGTCCTCTTAGTTTTCCATTGCTTGCATGCCCGAAATAACTTTGTGAATATCCGCCATTATCAGAAATGAACCAGACCATTGTATTTTCTATAACACCTTCCTTTTTAAGGCGGGCGATTAACCTTCCCACGTTATCATCTAAACAGGTAACCATTGCCGCATAAGTCCTGCGATACAGATCAGGAATGTTGGAGACTCTTTTCAAATATTTCTCCGGAACCTGCAGTGTATTCAGATTTATCGCACCTGTTTGTTTAGGATTTTCTAGGGATAGTGTGTAATCCACCATGTTTTCAGGATCTGTTTTGCCATAATGGGGCGCATTGTATGACAGATAAAGAAAGAAAGGCTGCTCATCTTTAGATGCTGAATGGATAAAATCAATAGCATGATCAGTGAGAAGATCTGTACTATAACCTTTTTCATCCTTAAGCTGGCCATTCACATACCAGTCTTTTTTCAGTTGTCCATATGAGTGTAGAAAATAATCAATGCAACCACCAACTGACCCTGTAAAAAGGTCGAAACCATAGTCTACCGGAAGGTTTAAAGGATTAGCCTGCCCCAGATGCCACTTACCTATAATCCCTGTTAAATACCCTTCTGATTTAAAGCAGTTAGCCAGTGTAATTTCACTTGTATCCAGATAATTTTTATCATTTGGCATAAGCGCAAAAGTGAGGTTATGTTTTGAGCGTTGAGGGTATGTGCCGGTAAGCAACCCATATCTCGAAGGTGTACATACGGGTGCAGCCACGTAAAAATTAGTAAAACGGATGCCTGTCTTGCCAATTTTATCGATATTGGGTGTGGCAATTTCGGCGCCATAACTACTCAAATCCCCATAACCCATATCATCAACATAAATAATAATTACGTTTGGCCGGTTTTTTACGGTTTGCCCATGAGCTAAATTAATACAACCAATTAACAGGAAAACAAAATAATAGATCGGCTTCATATCCTTGATGAGCGGTTTTAAGTTTACTTACCTGATGAATGGTCTTTTAGAAAAGAGCTGCCCGTCCAGGCTTTTTGAGCGGTCCAAGGTGCAGCTGCTTCTGTCCAAAATGCATTGTCGGCGGGTAACCCTAATGGCAAAAACCCAAGTGTTGCCATATAAAGGCTACCGGTACAGGTATATGGATCGGCAATTTCTGGCTGGTGGCCGTTAAATCCTAAAACCAACCATCCCTGCGCATCAAAATTTTGATCGCCAGCATACATATTTTCGAACACTTTGGTCAGTGCACAACGCACTTGCGCGGGGCTTAATTCTTTAGGTAATTTTTGATCCAGCGCAATCTGCCCTAAGGCTTGAAAAGCTGCTGTACGGTAAGTTACACTTCTTCCTATCGGTGGGTATTCGCCTGTTGAAGAAATCATGCGTTCGGTAATCTGGGCGTAACGTGCAGCCCTGTCTGTGGCCTTGGTTAGCTGTGCCTCAGCCATCTTTTTCTTGGCTACCATAACCTTCAAAATGTCTATCATCATCGGATGGATAACATAAGAATTGTAATAATCGGTACTGAAGCTCGATCCATCAGAATACCAACCGTCTCCAACGTACCATTCATTCAGCTTGTTAATGGCTGTCATGGTGCGGTATGGTTCGTACTCCTCTCCTACGCTTAACAGCCAGGCCTCTTCTATGGCTTGGAACAAAAGCCAGTTGTTATATGCACCGGTTCTATTTCTTAACGATTTAATCTCGGCTATATATCTTTTTTGTGTGGTTTCGTTTAGTGCTTTCCAAATGTTAGGCGCACGTAGAAACCCCTGCACTACATAAGCTGCATCTACAATCGGCTGTGCGTCTGTTCTGAAATTGATGTAATCAGCACTTGATGGATCAACCGCATTGCTTAAGGCTCGAATGGTCTCAGCCTTAAACTTTGCCCTTAGCTTCCCCTCTTCCGTATCATCATCTGGCAGGCTTAACCAAGGGGCAATCCCCGCAAAAGTACGCCCTAATGCTTCTGTATAGCCTACCTCCCTTACATTGTTATAATAGTGTGGCGCTACCTCGGTAGCCATATTTTTTTTCAATGTATTATTGGCCAGGTTATGGATAACGGGATAGGCAATTTTATACAGGGTTTTAACCCAAAAGGCTCTGTCTTGTGCGCCGCTTGCTACCGGATCTGTTTTCGTTTTCTTTGGTTTTTGTGCGTCGGCAACGGTACTTGTTGTTAAAAGTATTATGCATAACAAAAAGGCGTATCTAAGATTGTTCATGGCTAAATGATTATTTTGTGCTGATTTCGAAAAATTTGCTGGCTCCAGCGTTAAGGTCCGTGGTGATGTAAAGCCCTGTTATTTTTTCATCTTTATAACTCACATTTAAAGGCACAATTTGCCCACTGGCAGCATCTCTGGCTATTAATTGTTTGGGATCTTTTACTTTAACTTTTTTTACAACCTGAGGCCATGCAACCTTTATGGTTTGATTATTACTGTCCGACGATCCGTTGTATGCTTCGGCAACAATACTTTTATCGTTATGCGCCAGGTTTAAACGGAACATTTCGCTGCCTGCCAATAAAAAAGCGCCAACACCATAAACATCAGTATCCTCATAACCAACTTTATCGGGCGCAGCACCCTGAGCCTGTACAAAACCCAATTTCCCATCAGGATGAACAGAAGAACTAAGTGCATCCCATGCTTTAGAAATTACGCTTTCGTATTTTTTGTAGGGAATAAGTCCGTTGTTTACTCCCCAGGCCATTGCATAACAGATAAATCCGGTACCACTGGTTTCTTTTGAAGGATAACTTTCGGGATCGAGCAAACTCGCATGCCAGCTTCCATCTGCCTGTTGCAGCGAGGCCAGCTTCTCAGACATGCTGACAAACAACTTTACCAATTTTTTACGCTCAGGGTGATTTTGGGGTGTTACCGATAATAGCCGTACTAAACCACCCATTACCCATCCATTGCCCCTGCTCCAGAATACCTTGGTTCCATTTTTTTCTTTTTTGTTAAAATAACGGCTATCGCGGTAAAAAAGATGCTCGTCTTTATCGTATAAATAGGCTGAAGATTTCCACCAAAGTGCGATCGATTTATCCAGATATTTTGCATCACCAGTTGCCTGGCTTAAATAACCCAAAGCTGGCGGCCCCATAAACAATGCATCGCACCAGGCCCATTCGCGGCTATAAATACCATTTTTCCATTCCAGGCTTTCTACATGTGGTAAAGAAACAATGGTATCGGCCAGGGCTTTAAACTGCTGGATATATTCAGGCCTTTTATAAATACTATACAACTGCGAATAGAGCTGACCAACACAATAGTCGTCTGCCATAAACCGGGCTCTACCGGTGTTCCATTTGTTATCTTCACCAACCTGGATCAGCTTTTTATAATAACTATCGGTATCGGCCAGGCGTGCCCATGCCATCATTCCTGCATACATTGCGCCATTGGTCCAATCTTTTTTCGGATTTAATGATCTGCTTAATAAATTTTGATCATTTATTGTTTATTGGGATATAGTTTAATGTGTAGTAAAAATTCTCGCGATATGCAGGTATATTAAAGGGTAAAATTGTTTATTTGGCCAGTGATTCTATAGGGAAAATCTTAAATGAATAGTGCGAAAACCTTAAACTTTAAGATTTCCGCACCATTTATTGTAATAAACTCATTACTTCCCAGCTTAGCTTGCGCTTCTGGTTAGTTTTTATAAATGCTCACTTCGGCAACGCATGATTTATCAGGTTCTGCCGTGTCGTAATTAGATTTAACAATGATCTTAAAATACCGGAAGGTCCTGGCAGCACTAAATGGCAATTTCGAAGCGGCTTTAACATTCGGAACCACATAATCTCCTGCCGACACCCAATTTACATTGTCGGTACTGGTGAGTATTTCAACATTTTTAACCATTCTATAAACGTCCTGACGCTGGTTAATGGTAAGTCCATCAGCCTGTAACTGTTTACCCATATCAACAATCAGGTGATGGGGCAACTTTGCCGCAGGCTCAGAAAATTTCGCAAACCAAAATGTACCTAAGTTATCATCAATTATTTTTGATGCTTCGTAAGTGGCTTCTTCAGAACTTACACCAATAACCTTCCAAGCTGATTTATCGGGACCAGGGGTTATATTGATGATTGGAATATTGTTCAAAAAGTTAAAATCGTAGGTCGTATTGGTAATCATCCCGTTCTCATGAACTAGTTTTACTTTTAATTCTGCCGGATTGTTCGCTTTATCAGTATTTCTCATTTCAGTCATCGGCATTTCTACATAAAAACTATCTGTACCAATTATTTTTGTACTCCAGGTTACTGCATTATAGTCTTTATTCACTCCTACGCCTTCGTTATTAACATTAGGGTCAAGAAAATAGGCAACACCCGTAACCGGAACGCTGCTGGTAAACCTGCCTGAGGCAATAATAGCCCCTTTAGTAGCTGAATAAGAAGCATACATTTTTTTGATATTCGCTGTTACCGCCCCATAATAAGTGATGGAAGTATTCGTTTGAAAAACCTGATTGCTATTTAAAATGGCACAATCTGCTTCGGTAAGAAATGTAGGTGATTTCCCATAAGTTCCATTTCCGCTTCCCATTAGTGAAGTTCCGTAGTTCGGGTCATTTATTCTTGACTCCCGCTGTCTGTTGTGGTCAAGATTTATACCATGTCCCAGTTCGTGCATTAATCCCCCCAGCCCGGTAGTACTGGTAACTTCTTCTCCACGATCGGGCCAAAAACAGTATTTTCCGTAACCTACATAGGGGTTGCCGATGCCGCTTGGTATGGACGGACTTATGACAAGTGAATGATCACTTGATTTTAGACCAGGATGGGCAGCAAAATAGGCTTCGACTTCGGCTGTGATGGCATCCAGGTGATCTGTAGTATACTTATCGTAGGTATACTTTGCGAGTATGGTTATTATTTTTATCCTGGTTTTGCTCGGATTGGTCAATAATCCAAAGCTTTTAAATCCATATCCATTAAGCTTCATCTGATTGCCATAATAGGTC
>NZ_JBFTRT010000150.1:0-9464 GCF_056399685.1 Pedobacter sp. 01N416 | reverse complement strand
GTACTAGTTAAAGCAATAACTGCCTTGCCAGCAGCCATTTTCTCAATTACCGAGGCTAAGGTTCTTTTTGCAATGCCTGAAGCCCTTGCAATGGCAGATTGTTCTGTTTCCTGTATAATTTCTTCTGCGTAATGTGCATCGCCTTGATCAGCAATGCGGACAAAAATGATATGGTTATCCATTATGATTTAAATTTTCATGCCAGGCCAATCACAAAGGGAATGCCCAAACCAGTATTAATAACCAGATAGCAGTTTAAACAATGATATAGGCCTTTATTTTTTTTCTTTGGCTACCGTATTTTGAAGGTACATTACCAAAATGGAAGGGTTAATTTCATTATGGAAAACTATTGCCCCATTTAATAATTCAGAGTATTAACAAGCCAAAAAACTTTGCTGCCATAATACACGTATGTTAGTTAAAACCAAACAGACGTATAATGAGGAAGGGCACGGTAATACACATCAAACAATCGGTTGGCTTTGGATTTATACGAGACGAAAACGAACAGGAAATTGCATTTTGTTTAGCAAATCTTAATGAAAATATCGCTGCAGGCGACCTGGTAGAATTCAAAATCGAACTAATGGCACATGGGCTTACGGCCACCAATCTTCGCCTATTATTACTTATTTAAATGTAATTTTCAGATTATTTTGTATATTATATAAAAGCAAGATGATTATTTATCAAAAGAGATCACTTTTTGAACCTAAAAGTTTATAACATTATGCCCAATTCTAACAACAGTTCTTTTGTACTGCCACTTCTCCAGTATATGGAACAATACCATAAGCTTTCCACTAGCCTTATTGCACAGTATGAAAAACATTGCTCATTGGTCATAGTCAGAAAGAATAAATACATTGTTTCCCCTGTTGATAGTAATGCAGCACTTTACTTTGTAAAAAGTGGCATTGTTCGTGGTTTTATAAAAGATGGGACCAAAGATATTACCACCTGGTTTTGTTTTGGGAATAATATTGTAGGCGCCATTCGTCACCCTGATTTACAAGCTAACCACTCTGTAGAATATTTACAGGCCTTAGAAGATTGCGAATTGATCCGCATTCCTTATACTTTAATCGACTATGCGTATTCCCATTTCGAAGAAGCCAACATTATCGGACGAAAACTGTTAGCTGTACATTACTATGCTGCATCCGAAAGATCTATACTGGCCAGAATACCCAATGCATTGCGGCGTTATCAAAAGCTCGCAGAAAGCGGAAAAGTAGACTTAAACAAAATACCGCTCCGCTATCTCGCAAGCTATTTAGGAATGAGATTAGAAACCTTAAGCAGGGTCAGAAGCAAAGAACTGCATAAAAGCGTGCATCGCGATGTTGCCGTATTAATAGAGAAATAGTGGCGCTTTTAAAAAACAAACCCCGTACAATTATTTGTACAGGGTAAAAAATTCTAGTAAAACACGAAGGATTTAACCTTTTTTAATCATATCGATCATCATCGAAATTTCATCTACTGCAGCTTCATTGCTACCATCAAAGCCCATCAGGTTAAATCTGATGTTCCCCACAGGATCGATCACAAATTTTGAAGGAATTCCCGATACTTTATAATCAGTAACGACCTTGTTAATTTTCGAATCAGGATCTTTGGTGTCCATTAACACCTCGAAACTATATTTCTGCGATTTAATATAATCGCTCGCATCCTGAGTTGGGGTAGCTGTTTTCTCCCAGGTATGAATAAACAAAAACTTCACGTTTGGATCTTCTTTATATTTATTAACAGCCATTTGCATGGCAGGAAAAGAAGCCTTACATGGCCCACACCAGGTTGCCCAAAAATCGAGGATTACCACCTTACCCTTTAAACTGCTTAGTGTAACTTTTTTGCCTTCAATATCGGTTAATGTAAAATCTACAGCTGGTTTATTGATGATTTCTTTATTGAGTTTTTGCTGTAGATTGGCCAGAATCCCTTTTCTGATTTCAGCAGCATAGGCATCGAAACCCGCATCACTTCCCTTTACTTTGATATAAAGTGTTTTAAAGGTACTACTCATTTCATCATTGGCCTTGCCCGATTTTACGGCCTCTTCCAATTTAGTATAAGCCTCCTGATTTCTATTCAATGCCATTAATATTTTGGCGTATTGAAAATTCGATCTCGGAGAAGCAGTTTTTGGATTTTTAGCTGCTAAATCAGCATAAATAATTGCTTCATTATACTTTTTTTGTTCGAAAAGAATCCCAGCATAAGTCATGGTCAACCCTGGATAACCCGATGCGGCAAATTTGGATGAATTTTCGTTAGGTAACTTTCCATCATAATAAGTTTTAGCACTTTCCATGGCTTTTTTATAATATACAGCTGCATTTTTTAAATCGCCGGTTTTATAAAAAGCCTCTGCAACACCACCAAACCCATTTCCTTTCCAAAAATCTACCTGCAGTTTGTTAATATACTCAATAGCCTTAGCCGCATTTTTTTCTTTGGCATATTCGGAAGCAATAGCCGATACCGCATAATCGTACACGATCAATTCTTCTCCAGAACCCGAAACCGGAAATTTCTTAATCCATATTTTATAGGCATTTTCTTTCGCCAGTGCCGTTTTCTCATCATAAATTTTGCTGGCTTCCTGTGCCCTCGCTCTCGAACCTTTAGGGAACTTCTGTAATTCTACCTGAACAAGCGAATCGGAAGCTTTTACGTTTTTTAACCGGTAATAGTAATTAATGGCCAGGTCAACATCTTTTTCCTGATCTGAAGCGGCCAGTTTTTGTAATTTGGTTGCCAATAGTACTTTATCTGCAGGTTCCTTGGAAGCTACCAGTTTGTCTAGATAAATCCTCGTTGTATCTAGGGGTTTGGTTTGCGCTTTTAAACCGCCAACGCTTCCTAGAATGATGATAGAAAGCAATCCTAACATTTTGTTACTGATATTTAGTGTGCTCATGTGATTAATCTTTAAATAGGTTTGATAATGTGTTATTCAATTCTTCTCCACGTAAATCTTTTGCAACCACTTTTCCATCCTTATCCAATAAAAAGCTTGCAGGAACCGATTTCACACCATATAATGCTGCAGCAGTATTCGACCAGCCTTTAAGTTCAGAAACATGTTTCCATACCAAACCATCATCATTAATTGCTTTCAGCCAGGCTTCTTTTTTGCTGTCTAACGATACGCCTAAAATTTCGAAACCTTTATCATGGTATTTTTTGTAGGCTGCAACTACGTTCGGATTTTCTTTACGGCAGGGACCACACCAGCTTGCCCAAAAATCTACTAAAACATATTTTCCACGAAGTGCAGAAAGTTTAAGTGGTTTTCCATCTACATCATTCATTACAAAATCTGGAGCCAGTTTTCCCGGAGCAGTTTTATTGGTTAATGCTAAACTTTCTTTTATGGTTCTACCGTAAAATGAAGCTTTAACCGCCGGGGCAAATAATGCATACATGGCTGCTGCTTGCTCGGGATATGGATAATTAATAAAGCGGTCTTCCACAATTGCCGCAACTGCTACAGAAGAGGCATTTGCGGTTACATAAGCTTTTATTGCATTTTGGTTAAGCACATCAAGTGCTTTAAATTCATCATCGAAGGGTTTGCGCTGTGCCGGGCTTAAGGTTACTTTACCTTTTTTGTTTGCACTATCTAAACGGCGGTAAATATCGCCAGCTTTTGAGGTTATCGATTTCCAAGGGCCATTATAAAAACCAAAATAAACATCGGTTTCCGGCGAACCGATTACTTTGGCCGTAAACAACGAATCCTTATCACCAACTATCGAGATGTCTTTATTTTCTAAAAGAAAGTTTTTTTGTTGCTTACCGTCCTTAAGTTTTAAAGCATACATTTTAACCTCGGGTACTGTACCACTAAAAGCGAAACTACCGTTAGTAATAACAGAAGAATCCTTAATTTCTTTATCGCCAATGTTATGCGAAAGATAAATTAATCCCGTATCTATCCCTTTTATCTTACCCGTTAATTTATATCCTCTTTGTATGTTAAAAGCACTTGCCACCAAAAGAACCAAGGTAGCTGTTGCTATTAATTTTATTGTCTTTTTCATGATTGATGTAGTTATGGGAGCCAAACAGGCTCCCAATAGTTAATTTTGATAACCTGGATTTTGAGTTAAATTGGTATTAATCAGGATTTGCGCCTGTGGAATCGGGAATAAAACGGAAGTTGATTTCCAGGTTGGTTTTAATGCGCTAATTACAACATTTGCTCGACCAGTTCTTTTTAAATCGAACCAGCGGTGGCCCCATTCTCCAAAAAATTCTACTTTTCTTTCTTGTTCAATGGCTGTTAACATCTGCGCCTGATCTAAAGCAGCACTTACAGCACCTAATCCAGCCCTGCTTCTAACCATATCGATATCTGTTTTTGCGCCAGAAAGGTTGTTTTGCTGTGCCCTGGCTTCAGCACGGATCAGGTATTGTTCGGCAAACCTAAGCGCAACATTATATTCATTGCCAGTTCCAGTGCCTATTTTATATTTGCTTATACCATAGTAGGTTTTCCCGCCAATTGTTTTGCTAACTGTCCAATTGGTACGGCGTAAATCAGTTGCATTTTCAAAGCTTTGATACGTTACATCTGCAAGAGTATAAGTTGGAATTACCGAAGGCAAGGTTACATATGCAGCGCCAGGCACAGAAAGCCCGGAAATATTACCGATCTGCCAGATAATTTCATTACTGGTATTCACAAAAGCCGCCTCTGGTACCGGAAGTGTATAAACCGCTGAACCTATAACCTGTGTAGCCTGTGCTTCTGCATTTATATAATCTTTTTGGTAGAGGTAAACCCTAGCCAGAAGTGCTGTTGCTGCATATTTGTTCACCCTGCCTCTAAAAGTGCCCACATAAGTTGTAGGTAATAGATTTTGTGCTTCAGTTAAGTCCTTTATAATCTGCGCATAAACCTCGGTTGTTGATGTACGGGGCAAAGCTGCATTTTCGAAAGCGGAATAATCGTCTTTTAGTGGCAACGGTACGTCTCCATAAAGATTTACGAGATGGAAATACGCAAACGCCCGCATAAATTTAGCTTCACCCAAAAGCTGATTTTTTACAGAAGGGGTTAAGGTTGTAGAAGCACTAAGGCCGCTAATGGCGTTATTGGCATTTTTCACCAATTGGTAAGTTGTTCCCCATATGGTGTTAGCTGTACCGTTATTATTTGTGATTGAATTATTTGCGAACTCCTGGGTTAACACTACGCTTGCATTATACTGCAACTCATCACTGGAAACCCCCGAGTAAAAAGTAAGTGAAGTAATTAAGCCATTGTTAGCCTGCGAAGAAAAAGAATACAGGCCCATCACAACGCTCTGTGCAGCGGCATCTGTTTTAAAAGAATCTTCGAACAAAACCTGAGTTGGCGGCGCCCCCAGTTCTACAAATTTTTTGCAGGAAGAAACAGTTAAGACTGCTGTAAGGATCAATATTTTATAAAAGAAATTTCTATATATTTTTTTCATGATTTTATCAGTTAAAATGAACAGTTAACACCAAATACAATTGTTCTTAGTGGAGGCAATACCTGACTAAGTGTACCAGTACCTAAACCCGGAGGCCCGCCCGGAACAGTTGTTTCTGTATCTAAGATGTACTTGTTCTTTGCCCATGTATATAAATTCTGGCCTTGAATAAAGATGCTACAGTTAGACATTTTAATCTGCTTTAACCATTCGGTAGGCAAAGCGTACGATAGGTTTACAGATCTCAGTTTTAAATATGAGGCATCCCCATATACTGCGTCAGACGATGTGAAATTGTTATAGGAAGCGGCAATTACTGATCCTGCTGTTGCCGATGCTCCCGGTAGGTTGGCACTTGTGCTTGTCGGTGTCCATCTTCCCAGCCAATAGTCGTTTTGGTTGCCAAGTGCGCCTGGTCTGTTATTTACAATTTGCGTAACGCCAAAACGGTGGTTAAATTGAAAAAATATGCCCAGCTCAAAATTCTTATAAGTGAAAGTATTGTTGAAACCTCCGAAAAATGGCGTTCCTAAATCTGCAATATAACGATCGTTTGAATTGATCACACCGTTGCCATCTTTATCTTCGAACATAGCTGTTCCGTTTGTCGGGTTAACACCAAGATAATGATATAGTCGGATAAGGTTAATCGATTCGCCAACCACATATGAAGAAGCATAAAATGATTTTTCAAGATCTGGAAAATCGACAATCTTATTATCGGTAAAAGTGAAGTTTGCAGAGGTCTTCCATGAAAAATCTTTTGTAACGATATTGGCTGTATTTAGCTCAAGCTCTAAGCCTTTGTTTTGGATTGTAGCCGGAAGATTTAATGTATAACTATTATATCCGCTCTGACTGCCTAATGCATTAGAAGTGATCTGATCAGATGATCTGTTTCTATAGTAATTTGCAGTAAAAGAGATACGATCTTTTAAGAAACCTAAGTCAATTGCAAATTCAAGTTTTTTAGTAGTTTCCCATTGGATAAATTCATTTGGAAGAACAGTTACATTTGTTGCAGCATTGCCAAGATAAGCCGTTGCTGAAGAATATAAAGGAAGGTAAATGTAATTGGAGATCTGATCATTTCCCGTTGTGCCATAACTTCCTCTAATTTTACCAAAACTTAGGAAAGAAATTTTATCTTTTATAAATTCTTCATTTGAGAATACCCAGCCTGCGCCAATTGCACCAAAATTTCCGAAACGGTTTTTGGGACCAAATCTTGATGATCCATCCCTTCTAAAGGTGGCATTGAAAAGGTATTTTTCTTTCCAATCGTAATTTAGTTTTGCAAAAACAGCATCATATTTATACTTAACAATATTATTGTACCATACGGTAGTAGTACCTGCAGCACCCAATGTGCCCAACAGCGCCTCATTACTATAATTGGTTCCGGAAAGATAAAGCCCATTCGAGGTGTTTTGTTGGAAACTCGTTCCAATAAGCGCAGTTAAAGTTCCACCGCCAATGCTTCGTACATAATCTAAAGTTGGCTCAATAATCCAGTTTTGGGCATTAAGGTTGGTAAAATCAGCAGAACTTGTTGGGTTGTTTGCCGGGTTTTGAGATGATGCCGGATTTGTAGCCGTCTGATCCAACCTGGTATTGGTATAACCAAAATTTGCTTTGGCAGTTAAGCCTTGTAGTATCGTGTACTTCAAATTGGCATTTGCAATTAAGTTATTGGTTACCCCATTGTATCGCTTTAGTAAAGTTGCCAGGGGGTTAGTGAAATTTGTAGACCAAAATAATTTACCCGTAGCATCATAAAGAGGAAGGTTTGGTGGCAAATTGTACACTGATGAAACATCTCCGGTTGGTATATTGGTATTATCATTAGCATAACTAACAGAAAACGAAGCTGTAAATTTCTTATTCAGCGAGCTATGGTCTAAATTCAATCTCGAAGAGAATCTTTTATCATTATTATCGCCTAAAAAGACGGTACTTTCTCTGCGGTATGCAGAATTGAAGAAAAAACGGGTCTGCTCATTACCCCCAGACATTGAAGCCTGAATTTCATTTACGTGCCCCCTGTTCCCAATAAACATTTTCTGGAAGTCGGTTGAGCTGTTCCTGTCCCATACCGTCAAATCTGGGGCATTGTTGCTGTTCGGCGTTACACCATCATTTTTAAATGCTTCTGTCCGCAGTGCCAGGTATTGTTCAAGATCTAACACAGGGATAAAACGGTTCACCTCTGTAAAGCCAGTATTAAGGTTAAGTCCAATTTTTACTTTTCCCGATTTTCCTTTTTTAGTGGTAATTAAAACTACACCGTTTGCACCTCTCGATCCATAAATGGAAGTTGCATCTGCATCTTTCAAAATATCGATACGCTCAATATCAGATGGGTTGATCATGCTAAAAGGACTCACGCCTCCACTTGCACCAGAAGTTCCGAAAGCATTTAAGTTATCTGTTGCTGGCTGACCTCCATTAAAATTGGTAAATGGAACCCCATCAATCACATACAAGGGAATCCCTCCTGATGAAAGCGAATTCTGCCCTCTGATCTGCACCTGAATGGCTCCCCCCGGAACGCCGTTATTTTGGGCAATCAATACACCCGACATTCTGCCGGATAGTGCTGCCAAGGGGTTTCCAACAGGTTGTTTTTCGATTTCTTTCGCCGTGATAGATGCAATAGATCCTGTACTTGTTTTTCTGGTTGTAGTACCATAACCTATAATCTGCACTTCATTCAGGCTACCAACTGAAGGTTTCATTACAATCTTGTACGAATTTTCTGAGCCGATAACCTGTTCTGCATTCTGATAGCCAATACAAGTAAAAAGCAGCACTTTCGTTCCCTCATCCGGAAGGTTAATTCCAAACTGGCCGTTTCTATCAGTCGCTGTACTTAGCTTATTGTTTTGTTTCAGCAGTATTGAAACCCCTGGAATGGGAACTCCATCTTCATCCACTACAATACCAGAAATCCTGATATCAACAGTCGAAATTTTAACTTCTGGTTTTATCGAAGAAATTAAAATCCTGTTATTTAATTGCGTTATTTTAAAACGTTTGGAGTTAAACAGCACATCAAGCAGTTCCTGAACCGTACGTTTTTGTACCGGGATATTTATTTCCTTTAGTTCTTTAAGATCGGTATTTCTATAAATAAAAATAAAAGGTGTTTGCTTTTGAATTTTTTCAATAGCAGAGAATACACTCTCATTATTTAATCCAATTATAACTTCTGTATTGGAGATCGATTGACCTTTGGTATTAGAAGCAAAGATTAATGAAGAGGTGGCAAAGGTTACTATAGCTAATACAAAGCTTAAACGCATAATCTGACGAATTAGATATCGTGATTTTTTAGAAGCGAAAAATTTCTTACAGGGATTCCCGCCCTCTGCTGATTGTGCAGAAAATTTCATAATTTTAAATGTTTTAAATGATGCCTAAATTGTTTAATACATGCTGTTCCAATTCCAGCTGGAACAGTGCAAATTTTATCTCTCTGTCTTGCAAGGACAGGGAGATTTTTTCATCAGATGTGGAAATAGTAGAGTTCTTTCATGTGGTTTGGTTTGTTTGGTTTTAGTTGATATTTATTATTTAATTATTACAATCCTTGCCCGAAATTAAAATCTCATTGGCTTTGGTTACGTATGCTGCATTATTAAAAGAAGTTATCACCTGCAAAATTTCATCGAGGCTTTCACCCTTTTGAAAAGTAGTGGTAAAACGGCAATTTTTGCCCCGGTCATCTACAAATGTAATTTTGGTTCCAAATCGTTTGGCTAGTAGATCAATGGCATCTTTCATGGTAATGTCTTCAAAGAAAATATCTTTTGCCTGCCAGTCTACAACCTCCTGCGATATCACTTTGGTCAAGCTTGGCATTTTTCTTTTCTCATCAAAGGTTAGCTGTTGGTTAGGTGTAAGTACGCCTAAAAGCTTTTGATGATCTTGCACACTTACTTTTCCACGCGTTACTGTTACCACAACCTTCTGTCCGTCAATAGC
>NZ_JBFTRT010000149.1:0-9492 GCF_056399685.1 Pedobacter sp. 01N416 | reverse complement strand
CTGACTATTGTTGGTCATAAATGCAAAAGGAATATCTTCATCAATTAAGTTCTTAATGAATTTATCAGCACCAAATATCAATTCTTCCCCGCTATAAATCACCCCATCCATATCTATTAATAATCCTTGTTTCATGTTTTGTAGATTTAATCTGTTTATGTGCAAACTTAATATTTTCTTGTTCAATCAATGTTAAAATAAAGTCTTTTGAGCATGGAACGCTAAATAATTTTAAGCAATTTTCTTGTTAATTTATTTAACATAAACTTAATATGCAGGCTGTAGCGTCACTCCAACAAGTTACGTATTTGTATAAAATACTAAATAATGAAAAACGCCTTCAAACCAATTGCCATTCTTCTTTTAATCGCATTGAACACTTTGTTCGCCTGTAAAAAGAAAACCGATGATCCGACAGACTTTACAGTAGATGACAAAAACTTAACCGACTGCCCGCAAGGTTCAACCTGCTATTTTCAATATGTTAATTATGCCTCGCTTGTAGATAATCAGCTCACCTTAGCAACAGGCCAGTACCGTGTTTTTTGGACAAGGAGCGAGGGAAATTATGCTTCAAGGATTTTGTATTTTCTTGCTCCAATGACAGGTGATCGGTTCTTGTTGAAAGACAAGGATGTAGCTGAGGGCAGGGTGAAATATGTGTCCGGTTGCCCTTCATGTAATTCAATCGGTTCATTAAGAGCTATTGCTGGGGCAGTTAAAGGTGTAAAAATTGCTAAAAGTAATGCCGGATATGAAAAGTGGCTGTTAGAATCGAATATTGTGTTGGCTTTGGAAGGTAGTACAAGGCCACTAGATACAATATACATTAAGCAATATTATTATGCTGCCGTACAGTAATAATTAAGTTTATAGATTCTAGATGTATATAGGCGCCATTTTTCGCCAGTAATGGGGGCGGTGCGCGTTGCTCTCCCAGGTATGAAACTGATTGGGGATACCTTTCTCCCATAACAGGCTGCTTAGGTGCTGGTTTCCACTCAAAAATGGATCAGTTTCGCCCACAGCAAGAATAATTTCCATGTTTCGAACTGCTGATAGCAATCGATCATCGTTTAGGTTAGCAATATACTGCGCTGGCATATTAAAATAAACTTTTTCGTCGTGAAACCCGTTCAGTAGGTCTCTAAAATCGCCTATACTGTCTGTAAGGTCATATCTGCCGCTTATGCCAACGGCTTTTTTAAATAACCAGGGATATTTCATAGCCAGGTTTATAGCATGGTAAGCGCCCATACTACAGCCTGCGGTTTCTATGTAATCGCCATCATTTTTCTGATAGATAAGCGATAATACTTCTTCGAGGAGATATTTTTCATATTGTAAATGCCGGTCTATGCGTACCGATGGAAACACCTCATCGTTATAAAAGCTTTCTCCATCTATACTATCCACGCAGAAAATTTGGAGTTCGCCATTTTCAATCTGTGTACTTAATGAAGCTATAATTCCCCAGTTTTCGTAATCGTAAAACCTGGCCATACGGGTGGGGAAAAAGATAACTGCTCTTCCGGCATGACCGAAAACCAATAATTCCATATCCCGTTGAAGATGATGGCTGAACCACTTGTGATATTCCCTGTTCATTGGCTTCAATTCTTTTGCGGAAAATTAAGGCATGTATGTTATCGGGATATTAATTAAGCGTAATGATTAACCTAATTTCTCTTTAACAGTAGCTGCCCACAAACGATAACCTTCTTCGCTCAGATGCAATCCATCGTGATCGTAAAGTGCAGGGTCTGGATTGCCTTCTTTGTTGAGCATTTTCTTAAATACATCAATAAATTTCCAATTGCTATTGAGTTTAATGATTTCGCTTTCGATAAGGTTATTGGTATATCTAAACTGATCGGCCATTTGCCAGCGGGTAAGACTGGGTTTTAGCGATATAAAATAACAGGGTAATATGCCAAACCGCTGGTTAACTTTAACCATGAGCTGCTGGAAAAAGATAAATATCTCTTCAGGGTTTCTGCCATCGCCAAGATCGTTATCGCCTGCATATACTACAAGTGCCTTCGGCCTGTAGTCTATCATAATCCGCTCAAAAAACCATACACATGCTGCTAACGTAGAGCCGCCAAAGCCTAAATTGGTTACTTTCATGTCATCAAAATCATCTTCGAGACTATTCCACAACCGGATAGATGAACTGCCATAGAAAATAACACCAGGATGCTCCCGATCTAAGCGATGCGCCCTTTCCAATTGTTTAACTTCTTCTTCGTACCAGTACATATGGTTAAAGATAAAAAGATCTGCCTGTTGAAGGAATGTATTGTATGTTAAGTTTATGTTATTAGGTGTTGTTTTATTGGTTCATTAGTCATTTGTTCATGCGTATCGCACAATTTTACAGGCGCTCAAAACTTAATGCCCTAAACTTCTTAATGATGAAATAAATAAGATTTAAAGACTTTTCCCTTTAAGGGGATAAGAATATTAAGATCAAATTTGCATGATCTTAATGCCCTAAACTGCTTAATGATGAAAAAATAAGATTAAGGATTTTTACCATTAAGGGAATAAGAATATTAAGGTTGAATTATCGCCCTTAACTTAATAGCCACTAAATTGTTTCCGGTTGTCCCATTCTCTTTAGGATGCGGTAATGGGAGCGAAGTGCCGATAAGAAAGTGCTGTTTTCATGATAGGGCAATCCAAATTCTAACGCAGTTTGTTTTACAATGATGGAGATCCGTCCATAATGAACATGGCATATTTTAGGGAAAAGGTGGTGTTCTATTTGCCGGTTCAATCCACCAAGAAAGAATGCTGAGATTGGCGATTGGGTTGCAAAATTAGCTGTAGTTCGCATTTGGTGTTCGGCCCAGGCTTCTTCCATATTGCCTTCTGCATTGGTTATTGGAAAAGTTGTTCCTTCCACCACATGAGCAAGTTGGAAAACGAGTCCCATGGTTAAGCCCTGAGCCATGTGTAACACCACAAAACCGATTGCAATCTGCCACCAGGCAAGCGGTATAACCAGTATCGGTAAACCAATAAAAATAAAGTAGTACAGAAACTTATAGAAAAAGAGGTTAAAGTATTCAACCTTCGGATGCTTGTTCTGGCAGGCACCCACACTTTTTTGAAAAAACTTTTTATAATCTTTACGAAACACCCAGGAAAGCGAAGCCAGGCTATATAAAGGGAAAGCATACCATTGCTGGAAGCGCTGGTGTGGTTTTAATTCATCTTCTGTACAGATGCGTATAAGGCCTGGTGCTACTTCTATATCTTCGTCATGGCCCGGTATATTGGTATAGGTATGGTGTACCACATTGTGGGTAATGTTCCACACATACGGATTGGCGCCAACCATATTAAAAAGAAAACTGAAAAAAGAATTGATGCGTTTAGAACTCGAAAACGCACCGTGAATGGCATCGTGGCAGATATTAAAACCAATAAATGCACAAGTTGCACCAAGTAAAATGGTAAGTCCCAAAAGTATAGTGCTATGCACGTTTAAAAGGAGTATGGAAAAGTAAAGTGCCAGAAATATAGTAAGGAAAAGAAAGGCTTTAAACCACATCAGCACATTGGCATTGATACTTCTATTGTTTTCTTTAAAGTCGTTGTTTACTCTGCGGCGAACTTCCGAGTAAAATGTATTCCCTGTTAAACATGGGAATTTTGCTTTTGATTTCATGATCCTGTGCGCTAATCTACCCCATGTACGAGGTCGATAACTCCAAGTTCATTAAGCTTTATGTATAACCTGGCTAATTGGCCAAGCTTAGTTATAAACGTAAACTACTGTGTTTTAGTTTTCGGCGAAGATAATAAATTAACTGTGATGCATCTGGCAATCATCTTAAATAATTACAACTTTCTTAACAAGAAAGTAAATAATTTACTTTCAATGGCTGTATCAATAAATTAATAATGAGATGAAAGCAAAAAGAAAGGGTAAAATATTGGTCACTAATATTTTAGCTCCAGATTATATTCAATCGGAGAATTCAATTTAATTAAGACACAGACTACTCGCTGTAGTTCCTCTTACTAGCAGCATAAATATGGTACCAAATGTAAAAAATCCATATTAATACCACTGTGCTATAAACCAATTCGGGTTCAAATGAATCCTTGGTAATTAACAGTGCAATGGAGGAGATCAGGGCAGTCAGGAAGAAATAAAGAATATTTTTCATAACGTACTGATTTAATGAATGTTGGATTTAGTAAATATAATAAAATATCTCGTTTGGAGCAAGAGTTTTACGAAATAATTTACCTGATTCTGATGAAAGCGGTTTTTTATCTTATTTATAAGGCGTTTTTTCTTCATTTAATTTGTGTTTTACTTGTTGTTATGCATAATTATAGCGGTTTGAAGCTTATTTAGTTGTCCATAGTAATTAGTTTGAATTGTTGCTTTAATTAATACGGATCTTTATCAGGATAACGTCTGTGAAGTTGTTTTACTTTAAAATGAAGTAAATAAGTTTAGCGGCTAGTAAGTAAAAGTGTTAAATGGTTAAGAATTAAGTTGAAATGCACAAAATTGTGGCACAAGAGAATTTATATTTTTTTGTAAGTTTACGCGGCACAACCAATCAAGAAACCAATAACACACACAAATGATTAAATTTTCTTTAAGCTTAATTTCTTTTACACTAGTTTTTTTTGGATTAAGAAACTTCTTTAGCGAACCAAAAATACAACGCGTATCACCCCCTGAATTAACGATAACCAATTTCGCAGGACCTGATGTTACACCCAGCCCAGCCTGTTTAGCCGTAGCGCCAACCGGAGAAGTATATGTTGGTGTTGATATGATCGGCTCTTTAGGCAAAGATCCTGGTAAAGGTCATATTCTTAAATTGATAGATAAGGATAACGATGGTAAAATGGACGAACATGTAGATTTTGCCGAAGTGGATAATCCACGCGGTATTATTGTTCAAGGTAGCCAGGTATATGTATTACATACCACTTTTTCTAAAGAAACAAAACAGGCTACAGGCATGAATTTAGTAGTTTTCGAAGATAAAGATGGCGATGGAAAAGCCGATGKACCCGAAAAACCGCTTATAGAGCATATCAGTAATGCCAAATATATCCGCGAACGTGGTACCGACCATGCTACTAATGGCATTAGAATGGGTATTGATGGATGGATTTACATTTCCGTTGGAGATTTTGGATTCCATGATGCGGTAGATCGTTCAGGTAAAAAACTAACTATGCTAGGTGGTGGAATTATGCGTGTTCGTCCTGACGGAACTGAAATGGAAGTATATACACATGGTACACGTAATGTTTATGATGTTGCTATTGATCCTTACATGAACGTTTTTACCAGAGAAAATACCAATGATGGCGGTGGATGGAACGTTCGTTTCTCGCACCATATACAATCTGGAGAATATGGTTACCCTGTGTTATTTCAGAATTTTACCGACGAAATTATTCCTGCGCTTGCAGATTTAGGTGGAGGATCGGGTACCGGTGCATTGTTTATGGATGAACCGAACTGGCCTGAACAATATAACCATGTACCAATGATGGCCGATTGGGGCAGAAGCATGCTTTATATTCATAGAGTTACCACTGATGGCCCAACCTTTACGCAGAAAGATGAAGAGTTTATTAAACTTCCTCAGATTACCGACCTTGATGTAGACGGTTCAGGAAGACTTTATCTATCGGCTTGGGATGGCGCTGGTTATTCTGGCAGCCCGAATAAAGGCTACGTTGTTCGGGCAGTGCCAAACAACTGGACATACAAAGCTTTTCCTGATGTTAAAAAAGCTTCAATTAAAAAACTAACTGAGCTACTTAAATCGAATAGTGCGGTAGGCCGTTTAACCGCTTCGCAGGAATTGGTTTTGCGCAACAATAAACAAGCTATTGCAACGGCCTTAAAAGTGGCTTCCGATCAAAGTTTAGCGCTTGATGTCCGTATAGCCGGTATTTATACCTATGCACAGCTCACCAAAGAAAACGGTATTGCAACTTTAGTTGAATTTACTAAAGATAAAGCAGTTAAGGAATTTGCCTTAAAAGCACTTGCAGATCGTAAAGCCAATATAGACAAAGTACCAGCTGAGCCATTTTTAGAAGGTTTAAAGGATCCTTCTCTTCGCGTTCAGRCTGCTTCGATAATTGGTTTAAACCGTTTGGGCAGGGCAGAAGTTGCCAATGTGCTTTTACAAACGAAGGTGCCTGCTTCATTTACAGTACCTGCCAAAGGTACTGAAGGTCCTCATGCAACGCCAAATTCAGCCATTATTTTGCCTCACTTAGCTGTTAGGGCCTTAGTTGATCTTCAGGCGGTAGATGCTTTGCTTGCTGCAGTTAAAACTGAAAATTCTACCCTTGCACTTTGGGCATTACGTTATATACATACCGAAAAAGCGGTTAACGGACTGATCGAAAACTATAAACAATCGACAGATGAAAAATTAAAACAGCAGATCCTGGTTACCTTGGGCCGTTTGTATAAAAAAGAAATTGCCTACGACGCTTCTTGGTGGTGGGGTACACGTCCTGATTCTCACGGACCATACTTTAAAGCTGTTTCATGGGAAGGTTCTCCTATTATCGAGAAATTCCTGAAAGAAGAGGCTACGAAAGCCGGAGCACAGGGAAAACAATTTTTCGTTGATTTAAATGCGCGTCAAAGGATGGATATCCCTGAGTTTGCCGAAGAAGAAAAAGTAGCTGCAGCTGAAGAACCAAAAATTGATTTAGATAAAATCAAAAACAAAAAAGGTCAGGTAGGTAAATCATCTATCGAAGATGTATTGTTGGCGATCAATAAGTTACAGGGCAATCCGTTGAAAGGAAAAAATATTTTCAACAGTCAGGGTTGTATTGCCTGTCATAGTTTGAGCAAAAGCGAGAAAATGAAAGGCCCTTTTATGGGGCAGATCGGCTCTATTATGAGCCGTGAGCAGATTGCAGAATCGATATTAAAACCTAATGCTTCAATTTCTCAGGGATTTGCTTCAGTAATGATTACCGCCAAAGGCGACCATACCTATATGGGCTTTATCACAGAAGAAACGGCTGCCAAAGTAGTGATTCGTAATATTGCAGGAGAAGTTTTTACCATCAAAGTGGGCGATATCCTGTCGAGAAAAGAAATGGAAACTTCGATGATGCCAGAAGGCATGGCCAATTCATTATCATATGAAGAACTGGCTTCATTAGTTTCTTTCTTATCTGAACAGAAAAAATAATTTCTCGTAGTAAAATTGATAAGTATGATCTGTAAACCATGAAGAAAAATCAGCTTATCACAATTATATGTACCATCATAACCTTGTTTTGCTCAACGTTTGCAGTAGGGCAAAACAAGGAAATTGATTCAACTTTTAAGATGCCTTCGCATCCAAGGTTATTGATAAGTCATGACCTTGAAAAACAGATCTTAGAAAATGTAAAACGCGACGCGAGGTTTAAACAAATCCATCAAGCCATACTATCAGAAGCAGATCATGTTTTAAATAAACCCGTATTAGAGCGGGTGATGATCGGAAAACGTTTGCTTGATGTATCTAGAGAAGCACTTAAAAGGATTTATTACCTCTCTTATGCTTTTAGGCTTAACCATGATAAAAAGTATGTAGCCAGAGCAGAAAAAGAAATGCTGGCAGTTTCTGGTTTTAAAGATTGGAACCCAAGTCATTTTCTTGATGTGGGTGAAATGACAATGGCTTTATCAATAGGTTACGATTGGTTATATCAGGATTTACCCCAATCAACCAGAAGTATAGTCGCACTTGCCATTCTCGAAAAGGGAATACAGCCTTCAACAAACAATAAGTACAATAACTGGTTAAATGTTACCAATAACTGGAATCAGGTTTGTAATGCGAGTATCTCGTTTGGTGCAATAGCTACTTTCGAAGAACACCCGGCCTTATCGGCGAAACTGATTAACCGGGCAATAAAAAGTGTAATCCTACCCATGCAACAATATGGTCCCGATGGTGCTTATCCGGAAGGTTATGGCTATTGGGAATACGGCACTTCTTTTAATGTAATGTTTATCAGTGCTTTAGAAGGTGTTTTTCATCAGGATTTTAATTTAAGCGCTCAGCCAGGGTTCCTTAAAACAGCTGATTATCTGGCTAATGTGACCGCTCCTTCAGGAAAACCTTTTAATTATTCAGATAGTAGAGCGGTGGCAGAATTTAATCCCGCACTTTTTTGGTTTGCATCGAAACTGAACGACCCTGGTTTACTTTGGGTAACTAAAAAACAGCTTGATGAACAAATGCCTTTACAGAATAGATTACTGCCATCGGCAATGTTGTGGGGAGCAAAACTATCGCTTAATAACATTCAGCCTAAAACTGCACACTTTTGGATCGGAAATGGCCCTAATCCAGTTGCTTTGATGCGGAGTTCGTGGACAGATCCGCTGGCTACTTTTGTGGGCTTTAAAGGTGGCTCACCCGGCGTTAGCCATGGTCATATGGATGTAGGCTCTTTCATCATGGAATCGCAAGGGGTGCGTTGGGCAATGGATTTTGGGATGCAGGAATATGAATCGCTCGAATCGAAGGGTATTAATCTTTGGGATACTAAACAAAATTCACAGCGCTGGAAAATATTCCGCTATAATAATCTCGCACACAATACACTTTCCATTGATAGTACTTTTCAGCTTGTTAAGGGCAATGCTGCTTTCATCAGTAGCGCTAATAATGGCCTGTTTATGAATGCTGTTGCCGATCTGAGTAGCTTATATGCTGATAAACTAAAAAAATCAATTAGAGGGGTGGCCTTGATCAATAAAAAAACAGTACTGATCCGCGATGAAATAACCGTGGGAAACACTGATGTAACCCTTCGGTGGTCGATGGTTACACCTGCTACAGTACACATTATTGATAAGCATACCATAGAATTAAGTTATAAAAGCAAAAAATGTTATCTCTTTGTAGATACCAAAAGCGAAGTTAAAATGAAAACCTGGTCAACAGATCCGGGAACCGATTATGATGCTAAAAACCCGGGGACTTCTATTGTAGGGTTCGAAGTAAGGCTCAAAGCTAATAGTGAACAGGCCATATCAGTTTTTCTAGATGCTGGGAAACCATCACAAAAGAACTTTTCTGCTAAACCGATAACCAGTTGGCCGAAAAATAAATAAGCTTGGTAGCTGATGTGTTTCCAGATTTACCTTCTAAGGCTTGATTTTACTGATAATTCTTTCTAAAAGCTATATTCATGAATTTTATTGTTATTGCCGAGCAATTTTTACCATAAAAATGCGCCAGTTGTTTTGGTTTAAAAAAACAAAACTTACATTTAGCGATTAAATCTATATACCTAGTCGATGAGCAGATCGGGCAGGTATGACCACCAGTTATGGAAGACCATTTTTTTGAACAAATTATTAAGAACCCTCTTGAACAACCAAATATTCCACCCAATGAAGTGATATCCCTTTGGGCAGAAAAACTAATTCAAGTGCTTTTTCCTGAAAATTCTCCTAAAGTA
>NZ_JBFTRT010000148.1:0-13404 GCF_056399685.1 Pedobacter sp. 01N416 | reverse complement strand
ATTTTGTGGTGCGTACGCGTGAACCTTTGGCAAGCGAATGGTCGCAGATGGGGCATTTCCTTTATCAGGTATTGGAAGAAGATGTTATTGAAAAATTTGTTGAAGCGTTTATGAAACTTCATGCGGTTTACCTTGCCGATGGTCATCATCGCTTGGAAGCAGCCTGTTCGTTGCAGAAAAGCACAGCTCAGCAGATCAGTTCGCTATTTGTTTCTGCCGATGTAATTTCGATAGGTGCCTTTCACAGAATGGTTTCGGGTATAGATATTTCTTATTCGCTGCTGATGGAAAAACTAAAAGCGTATTATTATATCTCAAAAATTCCCAATAACAAAGCTTATAAACCTGATCAGAAGAATAGGTTAGGCCTTTGTTTTAAAGGCGAATGGTACCAACTGGATTTAAATAAAGCTTCTATTGCATTGTCAGAAGTGCCAGATACGGTGATTTTACAATATAAAATCCTGTCGGCCGTGCTGGGTATCAACAAGCCAAAGGAAGACGAAAGACTAGTCTGCTTTCCGGATTGCAAATGGTCTCAATTTCTTGAAGCGCTGAATCACGATGAAACGTCAATTGGTTTTTCTCTTTTTCCGATGACAGCGGATGCATTTATTACTACTGCAGAAAAGGGTGAGTTTTTGCCGCCCAAATCTACCTGGATAGCGCCTAAGATCCCTCAGGGATTTATGGCGAGTAGCCCGGTGGCCATAACGGCGAAAGGAGAACAGGTAAGGGTAAATTAATAGTTAAACCTATAAAACAAACGATATGTTCGATCTCCATCTGTTCTGGCGAGTGCACAAACCGTTACTTTAGATTATTTTTTTAATCGCGAAACCCGAAAAAATAAAGCTGGAGAGGTAGAGCGTTTTCATTATTTATGGGGCAAAAGCGATTATGGGAATTTCTTTATTTTAGGAAACATCTTTAAGAAACAAGGCTTTAAGTTAGATTCTTTAGAAACGGCTCCTACTGCGGCCAAGTTAAAAGGAACTGATGTATATCTAATTGTAGATCCTGACCGACCAAAAGAAAATCCAAAACCAAATTATATCGAGGCTAAAGACATTGCCGAAATTTCGGTATGGGTAAAGCAAGGAGGCATATTGGTAATGTTTGCTAACGATAGTGCAAACGTAGAGTTGCCACACTTTAATAAACTTGCCAATGTATTTGGTATGCACTTTAGCAATGAAATGCAARACCATGTTATTGATGATAAACATTTTGAAGATGGTGCCATTTCAACCAAAAACAATCCAGTATTTAAAACGGCGCAGAAAATATTTATGAAAGATATTTGCTCCATTGAAACCAAGAATAGTGCAAAACCTGTTTTGAAAAATGCGGCTAATGCAACAGTTATTGCTTCGGCTAAATATGGTAAAGGAACAGTAATTGCCATTGCCGATCCATGGTTATATGACGAATATGTTAACGGACGTTTACCAAAAGAAATGGGTTTCGAAAATGATAAAGCAGCTGCTGATGTAGTGGCATGGTTAAAAAAACTGTCGAAAAAATAACGCTATTAAAGTTTATCTAGTTTAAAATAACCCAAATGAATTTCATCTTCAGGTAAATCGCCTGAAGATGTTTTTATTTCGATATGGTATTTTTGCTTCGATTCTTCGCTTAAAATATCTTCAATTTTATAAATATCGTCTACATCAATGCCATACTTTTCATCGATGTGGGCATTGGCGCCTTTTATCGAATTGGTTTTAAAGAATACCGTTTTCTTTGCTTCTTGTATAGCCTTCGCCCTTTCATCATGTACAGATAAAACAATATAATGTTGTTCGTATAGTTGGTTCGATTGGTAGCCACCAAGGTTAATGAAAAATAGTTTATTAGCAGAAAGAGTAGTATGGTTCTCTCTTAATTTGATGTTGATTTCGTAATTATCAACCTTATTCACTTCCCTCCAGCCATCTATATGTATACTGGTTCCTGCTTCGGGCCAAAAAGCTTTAATTTCGGGAACAAGCGCTTTAAGCGAATGGGCAATGCCAAAGAAATAATCGTGCTGTTCTACATTTCTTTTCGGTGCTTTCGATCCCAATAAAAGCATGTATAGTTTAGGTTGCTGTTCGTCCATATTTTAATTGATTGCCTTTTCTTTTAACAGCTACAATTATAATTGGTTTGTGATTTTCTATCTTCTTTTAACCGCAGAGAACACAAAGAGAGGACGCAGAGAACACAAAGCTAGAGATCATGCAGCCTAAACTTTCATTATAAATCCGATAGTAGTGGATGCCGATTCTTTACCGAAAAATCGGCACTGAATTAGCATTGGCTGGAACGATAGCGGGACTACCAAATCCCATGGAATACTGACATTTATTTCCGAAACCTAAAAGTGCAATAAACATCATTTATATTGATCTTTATGAAATAAATTATCTCTATCAATGACGGATCCCAACAGCGTGGTCGTCTTTCCCGCGCAGGCGGGAATCTTAAAGCGCTTGCATTACGATTCCCAATCAAGTTGGGAATGACGAACCGCCAAAACCTGTCATCAATACTCCGATGTATTTGAAAAATTCTAACCTCTATCAATGATAGATTCTAAAAATTGGCGTCATCGACTGGAGTGCAACGGAATGGAGAGATCTTTTCAATTCCATTATCCTCTTTACATTTTCCATCGATTTAAAACAATTTCGCTTTTTTAAGATTATATCACCTACAGGTTATCACCTGCTATTTTCGCCAACTAAATAAAACGCGTCAAGAATAAATGAATACAGCTACTGCAAACAAAAGAATTGCCATTATAGGTGGAGGACCCAGTGGTCTGTTCATGTACAAAAGATTAGTTGAGTCTAAAGCCACCAACTTCGAAATAGAGATCTTCGAGCGCAAAGACTATTTAGGGGCAGGTATGCCTTATAGTACCGAAGGAGCTAATGTAGAACATATAACCAATGTATCCGATAATGAAATTCCGATCATTTTTAATTCTATAGAAGATTGGGTTAAAATAGCACCTAAAGCGGTTTTAAAAAAGTTTAACATCAGCGAAGAGAAATTTAACGAATACAAAGTATTGCCCAGGCTATTTTTTGGCGAATACTTATCTGCTCAGTTTAATCTCCTGAAAGAAGTTGCGGCTAAAAAAGGAATCAAAACCAATGCCCACTTAAATTGCATTGTAGAAGATATTATTGATGTTCCTGATGACAATGCAGTGGCCGTATGTGTTCAAAATCATGATAAACTTTATTTCGATCAGGTTATTATCTGTACCGGGCACAATTGGCCTAAAAAATATGAGGGCAGGATTCCTAATTATTTCGATTCTCCATACCCACCTAAAAAAATAGAGTTAAAACTTAACCACGCTGTTGGCATTATGGGTTCATCATTAACGGCGATTGATGCCCTAAGAACACTGGCCAGGCAGAACGGCAAGTTTGAAGACAATGAGGATGGAACCTATCGTTATCATTTAGAAAGCAAGGGATTTAAAATTGTAATGCATTCGCGCAGTGGTTTATTACCTGCTATTCGCTTTCATTTGGAAGATTCACATTTAGGAAAGGAAGAAACGCTCAGCAAAGCCGAAATTCAGGCGAGTATAGCTAAGAACGGAGGATTTTTACCCTTGGATTTTGTATTTGAAAAGAATTTCAAGGAAATGTTCATTGAAAAGGATCCTGTTTTTTATGAGCAGATTAAAGAAATGAACCTCGAGGAGTTTGTGGAGGCCATGATGGCATTTAGAGAAAAAATAGAACCTTTCGACCTTTTTAAGAAAGAATACGAGGAGGCCGAAAAATCTATAGAAAAGCGGAAATCTATTTATTGGAAAGAGGCCCTGGCTGTTTTAAGTTTTGCCATGAATTATCCTGCTAAGTACCTTTCCGCTCAGTTAGTCCGGCCATGTTGCAGTTCCAATCTGCTGAGAACGGAAAAGAAGAAATGAAGCATAATGATTTAGTGATAAGGAAAGGCAATACTTACTTTTTAACTGTACCTGGTATCACTATCAATGATCATTTTCAGGTGGTTAATGAAGCGGGGCAAATGAATGAAAGAATCTATATTATGGCCGTTCCGTACATTGGTGGTTATAACCCCGATTATTCCGGAATCGATTTCTGTGAAGCCGCATCGGAGGCGGTATTGAAGCGTGTTTTAGTAGAGAATAAGTTTGCTTAATAAGATTTTCTGCATAGTTTCATGTATTCCTGATCACAGGAACGCTGTACTAAAATAAGTCTCATTTATGAAGTCAGTTTGTACTGTTTCTACAAAAAATACAGTTAGTAAAACGGTTTATGATTTACTGTTTTAAAAATAGTAAACAACAGTTTTTTGAAAAATAATTTATTAGGCTGATGTTTGATTTCTTTTGTAATTCAGAACAGAAATTACTTAAAAATAATATGCTTGATTTTTTTTTTAAAGAAAAAAAATTGCCTAACGTAGTGTTGCGGCTTGTTTTGTGTGAAAAAACAAACGTTTGCGCTCATTTTAACTGGTGTCTTTTTTCTAATACAATTTTAGCGATATTGGAGAATCTTGAATACTTGTACTTTAATCAAAATGTGGTTGGTATAAGTTAATTTTTGAACAGCATGTAAATGTTGTTTTTTGGTTTTGCTGGTAAGTTTTATTATCGGGAAGAATATTTTCTAGTGTAAGGGTAGAAATCTACTTCTTAGTAGCTTGTGCTTAAGCAATTAATAAACATATAGTTTTATTTTACTCCTTTTTTTAAGCAAACGTTTGCGTTAAGAAAAAATAAAAAACAACTTTCTTAATATATACCTTGCATTAACAAATCACAACTAGCCGATATTTTATTTTACTATTACGAGCAAAAAACTGTTAAACTAACAGGGAATAATTAATAAATAAAATAATAAAACCTCTAACCAGGGTATACAAACAAACAAACAAACAAACAAACAAAAACTAATCATTCTGGGCAATATATTTTGCTTTAAGAATTAATACTAACCATTCCAAACCACATTCCATGATCAAAAATTTTACTTTTTGTCTTAAGGCATTGTTTTGCCCAAAATCTCAAATCGAGATAATTTCTTAATTACATTTTTAACAATCCAGCTTCTTCTTTAAACACTTAAACTTTTAATTAAACTAATAAAATGGTTAAAATTTATACAAGCGTTTGTATTGCCTTGTTTTTATCGGTTTTTGGATCGCAATCTTTATACGCCCACGGGGCATGCCTTAAAATGGCTAATGACAGTTATTTTGTTTTTCAACAAGATACGACTAAAGCCAAAAAAGATTCGACTGCTTATTCCATTAAAACCGATACAATTGGCCAAATGGTTAGAGCACTGCAGAAATTCAAAAATGTGCGAGATACAATTAATATCCGTGCATCAAATCCAGTACCAAATTTATCACTACAGCAAATTGTTAAGGGAAATTTAGCAGGCGTATATGTGCAAGAGCCAAACGGCGAACCTGGTACAGAACAAAGTATGATGATTCAAGGAACATCAGGATTGTTGTTCAATAAAAAGGATATTTATGCTTTGCAGCCTGCCGTTTATTTAAATGGTGTGCCCTTGGTACAGGATAATCCTTTTGCTTTTGATGTGCAAAAGTATGATTACAATAGGATTGGTCCAGCTACCAATTTACTTTCACAAATCAATATCAATAACATACAATCTATAGTTGTTGTTAAAGATCCTTATGAATTAGCTAAGTTAGGGCCTAATGCGGCAAATGGAGCAATATATATAACCACCAAAAATGCCAGGGGAGGTTTAAGGGATATTAGTGTAAATTCTTATTTTGGATATGTAACAGCTCCCAAAGTAAATACAGTTAATGGAGTTTATGAAAATAATTTCAGAAAACCTTTTTATCAAAAATACGCTAATGCTCAAAATTTAGCCAGTTATGCCTCTTATTTAAAAGATTCAACTAATACAGCATATTATGGTCCATCAAACTGGAATGATCTTTATTACCAAAATACGCCCACATTTTCGGCTGATTTAGGGATTACTGGCGGAAGTGATCGGGCTAATTTTAGGTTTTTCGGTTCTGGAACAAAAAATGCGGGTAACGCCGATAATACTGATATCAAAAGATACAACTTGTTTTTTGGTATCAATATGGCGCCGTTTAAATGGATTACGGTATCAAGTACAGTAAATGCTTCAAGATTAGATCGTATTAGAAATAATAGCTTAAGAGATCGTTTTGCCGAGCAACGTTATATTCCTGATTTATCAAATCCATTGTCTCCAAATGCTGCTATTTATCAAGGTTTTTTAACTGAAACTGAAAAAAATGTTGACAATAACAGGTCAAGCATTTTAAATGGAAACTTAATTCTAGCTGCAAAAGTTAATAAGATAGCTATCACTTCAAGTTTAATTTTTGATTATAACGAGGGTGTTCGTGATTATTTTATCCCTTCAACATTAATAGATGGCGTTAACTATATCTCAAATTATTTCGGTTATAGTCAGCGCATACTAATAAATAACAATGCTGCTTATAAATTCGAAATCAATAAAAACCATGCTATTGATTTTGAGATAGGTCAAAGTTTTCAAGGCGATACCTATAAATATAATTATGCTAGAGCCTACGGTGATACCAAAAATGATTTTATTAAGCTACTTAAGGTAAATGGAAATTCAAATGATAACGACTATTTAGCTACTAATGGCTTTTATGTTTTCAGATATATTGATAAAGAGAAAAATAATTTATTGTCTTTTTATGGTTCGRCTAAGTATAGCTATAAAAACCTCTTAACTGTTAACGCCATTGTTAGAAGAGATGGCTCTTCTAACGGTCAACCAGATAGCCGATGGGTAACTACCTCGGCATTTAATGCTAACTATAACCTTAAGGAACAGTTCTTAAAAACAAACTCAACTTTTAATGGCTTAAATGTAAGTGCAGGATGGGGTAGGACGCTTAGGATATTTTTGGATGATCGTTTTGCAGCCGGACCTCAATACAGGTCTGAAAATGGATGGTTTGAAGAACCTACAATTCCGGGTTATGGTAGTAGATTGGGTATCAATAGACCCTATGGAAGCGGTTTTATAGGTTATGGCATTTCTTTACCTTATGCTGAAAGAACTAACCTGACTGTAGATGCTAGTTTCTTTAACAATAGATTAAATGCTGCGGTTACTGCCTATAATCGTAATGATAATAATCAGGTAATTGGTATGCCGGTCCCTTTTGAAACAGGATATGATTTGAATTACAAATCTGGTATGGCTATTAACAATAAAGGGATAGAATTAATAGTTAATGGTTTGGTAATAAATCGGCCTAAGGCATTAAGTTGGAGTACAGGTTTCAATTTTAACTATAACCGAAATAAATTAACGGCTTTACCTGATGGGGTAACTCAATTAATTCTTAACGAAAATAGACTAGAGGTAGGAAAACCTGTAGGTAGTTTCTGGTTATATACAAACAATGGTATTTATAATACGAATGCCGAAGTGCCTGTAGGTCTTACTTTTAACGGTATTCCAATCAAAGCAGGAGACCCTAAATGGGAAGATTATAATGGTGATAACAGAATTGACAACAAAGATAAAGTCATGACTGGTGATCGTTTACCAAAATTTGTAGGTGGTTGGAACAATACCTTGAATTATAAAAATTTCGAATTAAACTTCAACTTCATTTTTGCTTTGGGTCAAAAAGCGATTAACCAGTATCAAGCTACACGTTATGGTTTTATAAAAGCAGAAACGGGGAATGATATTAGTTCTGTTAAGGAAGTATCATCTTGGCAAGTGTTTGATAACGAAAAAAAATACCCAATCTACAATCCGTTTAGTGATGTAGATGCCTATCGTACAGATCAAGATTTATTCTTAGAAGATGCATCTTATTTAAAATTAAGATCAGTAACCTTAGGATACGATTTTAGCAAAGCGCCATTCTTTAAAAAATCTTCATCGAAAATTAAGAGAGCCTATTTATATGCTACGGCGATGAATCTATTAACCATGACCAAATTTACAGGCAGTGACCCTGAGTTAATTAACTACAATGGATACTATGATGGGGCTAATCTAACGATCCCGAAGACATTTGTTTTAGGACTTAAGTTGGATTTATAAAATATATAAGAAAAAGATATGAATAACACGATCAATAAAAGGAACAGTCTCAACAAAATTTCAATTGGAATTATTGTGCTACTGGTTGGTTTAGGGAACTTTTCTTGTAAAAAGATTGATGATGTACAATCGACAAGACTATCTACTGAAGAAACCAACTGGAAAACATTAGAAGACGCTAAGGCCAATTTGTTGTCTATTTACGGTTTGTTACGTTCGGCAACGGTTTCTGATAATGGACATTGGTTAATGGGCGATTTGCGTAAGGGCGATTTCCAAATCACGAATCGTGCCGATTTAAAAGCAATTGTAAACGGACAGCTAAATGCATCGTACCCTGTAATTAATAGGCTTACTAATTGGCGTAGGTTTTATGCCGCCATTAATGCGGCTAGTTTATATATAGAACGTTCTGGCGAGATTTTAAAATTAGACCCACGTTATACTGTATTGAATAATGGGGCAGATATTGCACAAGCAAGAACACTAAGAGCTTTAGCCTATTTTTATATGAGTAGAATATGGGGAGATGTACCTTTGTTAACCTCTTCTCATGACGGCGAATTTGTTCAATTACCTAGAACCTCACAACAGAAAGTTTTAGCATTTGCAACCAATGAATTGTTAGCTGCTGCTCAAGTGTTGCCGTTTAGATATGGAGGTACCGATCCAATATTGCCTGGCTTATATTATGGTGGTGGTTGGAGTTCATGGAATGGTATCGTGTTTAACAGATTAACTGCTTATACCTTATTGGCACATATAGCTGCTTGGCAAGGTAATTATTTAGATGTGGCTAATTATTCGAAATACGTTTTAGATAATCAAACAAAAGTAAATGGAGATGGAGCTTATAACATAGATTATCTTAGTATGGATGCATTGACGGAAAATGACAATGGAGCTACCAATCCGTTTGCTTTTAAAAGGTCAAGCTTAATAGTAGGCTTTGCTTTTGAGAATATTAATGGATTGACGTCTGCGAATGGTCACATAGAACAACTAACATTGGCCGAGCCCTTTATCCCTAAAGCCCAGCCAGAAATGTTTGTGCCAAAGGATACTATCAATAAGGCATTTACTGATCCATCAGATTTACGTTTCAGTATTGATCCGGTAACTAAGCTATATAGAACCAATTATTTTTATGACTATCAATCAGAATTACCAATTTTTAACAAAATAAAGGTTATTAATAGAGCTCAAAAAACTAGTGATGTGATGATGTATAGCTCGTCATGCGTAATTAGTCGTTTAGAAGAGATTACCTTGCTAAGGGCTGAGGCTTTAGCTGTACTTGGGGATAGAAACGGTGCCATTGATGCTTTAAATGTATCTACCAATAAAAGAGGAACGGCTTATTTAGCCTCATCTACTGTGCCAATTCTTGATGCCATTTTTGCAGAAAGAAGAAGAGAATTAATGGGAGAGGGCTGGAGATGGTACGATATTGTGAGATTGAACAGAATTAAAAATACTAATGGTGTTTTTGCCACTAAAAATGGTACGCCAATGACCTTTAAACAGTTTGAAGCTGCAGGAGGGGTTTATTGGCCAGTATCGCAAGATGTAATTAATGCGAATTCATTAATTACTCAAAATTCATATTGGCAATAATCATATAGCAAAAAAATACATGAAAAATAGATTATATAAATACCACATTTTGTTCGCATTAGTTGTGCTAAGTTTATGTTTTGGAGCTTGTAAAAAAAGCGATTCACCTTATCATGATTATGTGAATACGGTACAAAGCTTTAACGGTTCGGCTTACGAATACCTTAAAGCACAACCAAAAGGAACATTCGATATTTTTTTATCGGTTGTAGATAAGTATCCAGATTTAGTTAACACACTAAAAAATGAAAAAGTAACCTTGTTTGTTCCGGTAAATAAAAATTTTGAAACCGCATTGAAATACTTGAATGATCAAAGAATAGCAAAAGGAAAATCATTGATTGATTTAGACAATGCAGATCCTGCTCAGTTATTGTACATGACTTGCAAATACATTCTTAAGGATAATAAAACAACTAATGATTACAAGGAAACTATAGATGGTATTGATCAAGTGTCGGTTGGTTCTAATTATCTCATGCATATTAAATATGTAAAGTTAAGCTCTTCTGGTTATGTAGGCGGGGGGGCTGCACAATTAACTTTTAGCGATCCAAAGGGTGTTATTTTTACTAAATATTGGGTTAATACAACTACTGATGCTGTTAATATTAAAACCAATAATGCAACCATAAACATCCTTACTCCAATGCATAATTTCGGATTTGATGAGTTTACTGTAAGATTAGATAATTAACGTAAGAAAAAAATGATGACACCATCATGGGGAAGCTGTTCAACAGCAAGAAAATTTGCCCATGATAGCTTCATAACCATTAAAAAACAAATATATTCTAATGAAAAATATTAAATATGCTTTACAAATAGCATTAGCATTGCTTAGCAGTATTGGTCTGCTCTCGTCATGCAAAAAGAACTTGCCTGATGCACGGCTTTCTATTGCTAACAATTCGCAATTTACCCAATACGTCTATAAACCAGTGTTGGGAAGAAATACTTTATTTAGCAATAACTTTCAATACGGTAGTTCTAGTCGTCCTTTAGATTTTAAGATTGTAAATATGAGGACATTTACAGGCGAGCCAGCACCAGAATTGACGGCTTTTTATCCCGTAATGGTTTGGAAACAAGCCTATGATGGGACAGAAAAATCAATTGCTGAAATTGATGCTAAAAGAGCCTTAGAAAATCATCAATTGTTTGAGATAAGACCTCATTCGGGAGAGTTTTTAATGTGGGCGTCAGCCAATTCAAATCAAATAAAAGCACAACCAGATTCTGGTTATGTTTTCGATGTCGAAATGTCTAATTCTGGGGGTAGGAAATACTATCAAAATTTAAGACTATTGCCTTTTAAGGAACGCCCATATGAACCATCAAACTTAGATCCGGTTATTGGACAAAGCCCCAATGTTTCGGTATCTCCAAGTGGTGTAAATATTACAGGAGAGCGTGGTCAGCCTTTAAACGCTGGATCTGATGTACGTGTTGTATTTAAGAGAAATGGAAGTGGCAATAGCTTAACTTTCAAATTCACAGATACCTTATCTAATCCTATAGATCCTAACAAGTTTGCTGCTACAGATTGGGCTAATTTGGTACACGGGTTTAACATGGTTAAAACAGATAAATATGTAAAATTCGATGCGGCTTATCCAATTCCATTAAGTGCATATCCAACAAAGTATACTACTTTATCTGGTACTCAAGCTAGGGTAGTGTTTAGGTTTAACAGACAAGCTTTCGGAAATGTGTTGCAGCAATGTTTTGTAGCATTGAATTTTAACATTTACCAACAAGGCGATTGGGAAATTACTTTCCAGTTTTTAAGGGACAGACCAAAATTTGATAATGATTAATGGACACAAATAGATTTAAACAAAACATATTTCCAATGAAGTATTTTTACACCATAGCATTTTTATTGATTTTTGGTTTCCAGAGCAAGACCTTTGCACAGCAAAAAATTGTGGTTAATGGAGTAGTATATGACGGCTCAACAAAATCAAAGCAAACTTTACCCGGGGTAACTGTACTGGTAGATGGTAAAGTGGTTGCACAAACAGGTCGCGAGGGTAGTTATAGGGTTACTGTAAATAACAACGCTGTATTAACTTTCAGTTATATCGGTTTTCAGTCCGTAAAGGAAAAAGTAAATAATAGAACCACTATCAATGTTACTTTAACTGAATCAAGTGATACTAAACTAAAAGAAATAACCATTACTTCCGGTTACCAAACCAAAACCAAAACATTAAATACAAGTTCTGCAGTAACTATTTCTGGTAAAGAGTTACAAGGGCAACCTGCTGGCGATGTGATCTCTCTGTTACAGGGTAAAGTTGCAGGCTTAAACATCCAAAATAATACTGGTGCACCAGGTTTTAGGGGCTCTGTTACTATCCGTGGTATCTCTAACATTAATGTTAGTGGAGAGGGTAACTCTAGTTTTCTTACGCCAACATCACCATTGTATGTAATAGATGGTGTACCGGTTGATGATAATGCGGATTATTCTTATGGTTTTCAACCAGCTGGGCCGGGCGTTTCTCCGGCATCTCAAATTCCACCTGAGGAGATTGAAGATATTACCGTTTTAAAAGATGCAGCAGCAACTGCCCTTTACGGATCGAGGGGTGCTTATGGAGTTATCTTAATTACCACTAAACGTGGTAACTCTAAGGTGCCAGTAATACGTTACAGCGGAAGTACATTTTTGTCTACGGTACCGCAATTACGTACAGTAATTGGAGGTAAAGACGAACGTTTATTAAGAATAGACCAGATTTTACGTAATGATACAAGTAAATATAAGGCAATAGATAAAATTAATGGTACGCCATTTCTTGCTGATAGTTTAAATGCTTATTACAATAATTCTACAGATTGGCAGTCGTACTTTTATAGACCTACAATTAACCAAACCCATAACTTAAATATTTCTGGGGGCGATGTTAAGTTTAATTATAAAGTTGCGTTGGGTGTTATTGATCAAAGTGGTATCCAAAAAAATACAGGTTATACCCGTTATAATTTGAATATGAACATGGGGTATCAGCCAAGTGATAAATTCAAATTGGTTGGGTCATTATACAACTCTATACAGAAACAACAAACTGGAAGCGGAAATGGCTTGCAGAACGAGGGGGTGGCAACTGGGGGCAGTTCCTCGTCGTTATTACCTGCACCATCATTGTATTCGTCTGTAAACTCTGTATTGGGCGCATTAACTACAGATAATGATAGTAAGGTTTTAAATACAACGGCAACTATTAATGCAGATTACGAGGTGCTTAAAAATTTTAAAATTGGCACTTATTTGAGCTATACTGGGGTATCTAGTGTTAAAGATAATTTTTCTCCAGCAGCATTAAATGCTAACCAGTCTCAGAATTATACCTATAATGATAGGTCAACCACATTGTACAACCGTAACCAGTTATCTTATTTTTATTCACTTAAAGAAAAAGGTGAGGATGCCCATAATTTCTCTCTATTTGCTTTCTCTGAGTTAAGGTCTTCTTTTTTTAAGGCAGATGCGATGTTAGACCAAAAAGGAGTAAACGATCAACTACGTGGACCATTGACAAATTCTCCATTCGGAGGTACCATTAGTTATACAGATTTGAAAACAATTGCTTTTGCAGGTGCTTTCTCTTATAACTACAAGCAAAAATATGTAGTGGATTTTAATTATCGTTTAGATGGATTATCT
>NZ_JBFTRT010000147.1:0-9570 GCF_056399685.1 Pedobacter sp. 01N416 | reverse complement strand
GGCAAATACATTGCCTACCGTTGGTGTTGGTGCAAATTTATATTACATTAATCCAAGTGGTAATTTTATCCCGCCAACCAACCAATATTTAATGCCCATTACATTAGGCGCAACGGTTTCCTGGAATTTCGGCAACCTTTGGACAAACAAGAACAAGGTAAGCGAAGCGAAAATTCAACAAAGTGCGATTACCATTCAGAAAGACATTTTGTCTGACCAGGTAAAAACAGATATCAACAAAAACTTTCAAGGTTACCAGGTGGCGATGAACAAAATCCAGGTATTGGAAACTTCAATTGCACAAGCAACAGAAAACGATAAGTTATTGGCATCTAAATATAAAAACAATGTGGCTTCGGTTACCGATCGTATCGATGCTGAAACCTTATTGTACCAGGCAAAAATAAACTTAGAGATAGCTAAGGCAGACGCAGGTTTGGCTTACTATACCCTATTAAAATCAACAGGAAAAATAACGCAATAAATACAGCAATGACAACTGAAAAGAAAAAAAAGAACATAGTAGTACCCATCATTTTAGGTGTTTTACTAGTAATAGGCGTAATCTTCGGGATTACGGAATGGAATTATTATAGCAAACATGTAGATACGGATGATGCTCAGATTGATGGCGATATCAGTCCTGTTGTTGCCCGTGTTGGCGGTTATGTTGCAGCGATTAATTTTGAAGAAAATACACATGTAACCGAAGGACAGGTTTTGGTGAAGCTCGATGATAAAGACTATAAAGTTAAATTAGAGCAGGCAGAATCTGGTCAGAAAGGTGCAAGTGCAGGAGTTGGTGTTGCCGAATCGCAAATTGTAGCTACCCAGGCAAATACTGGTACTGCAAAAGCAAACGTTGATGCTGCAAAATCAAATGTTGAGGCTGCAAATGTTAAATTAAATTTAGCGCAGAAAGATTACAATCGTTACGAAAACCTGGTGAAAGATGGTTCAATCACACAACAAGCTTTCGATCAGGCTAAGGCGAGTAAGGAATCTGCAGAAGCGGCCAGACAATCTGCTCTGGCAGCATATCGTGCAGCGCAAGATCAATATAATGCTGCGGTTAAACAAGTTGGTACTACACAATCACAGTTGGCAGTGAGTAGCAATGTAATTAGCCAGCGTCAAAGTGATATCGATTTTGCAAAGCTTCAATTATCTTATACAGATATTAAAGCCCCTGCAACTGGCATCGTTTCTAAAAAGAATGTTCAAAAAGGACAATTGGTTCAGGCTGGTCAATCTTTATTCTCTATCGTGAATGACGGAAGCATTTATGTAACGGCAAACTTTAAAGAAACTCAATTGGAGAAAATTAAAGA
This sequence comes from Pedobacter sp. 01N416, assembly GCF_056399685.1. Classification (NCBI taxonomy): domain Bacteria; kingdom Pseudomonadati; phylum Bacteroidota; class Sphingobacteriia; order Sphingobacteriales; family Sphingobacteriaceae; genus Pedobacter; species Pedobacter sp. 01N416. Next base: position 8,239 of record NZ_JBFTRT010000147.1, on the reverse strand, counting down.
AGGTTCTAAAGTAGAAATTGAGGTTGATGCTTATCCAGACGAAAAAATTGAAGGCGAAGTATATAATTTCTCTCCAATTACTGGTGCAAAAGGAYCTTTATTGCCTCCTGATAATGCTACTGGTAACTTTGTTAAAGTAGTTCAGCGTGTTCCGGTAAAAATCAAAATCCATCCATCAAAAGAACTGTTGGCTAAGTTGCGCCCAGGAATGAGCGTTAAAGCATCAGTATCTACTAAATAATAATTAAAATGGCCGAAGTAGGTTTAAAAAAGTGGATTATTACATTTACGGTAATCACAGCTTCATTATTGGAGCTGATTGATACGACTATCGTAAACGTGGCAATTCCACAAATACAGGGAAACCTGGGCGCTACCCTAGAGGATGTGGCCTGGCTTTCTACAGGCTATGCGGTAGCGAATGTTATCGTGTTGCCAATGTCGGGCTGGTTAGGTAACCGATTCGGCAGGAAAAATTACTTTCTTACCTCCATCATCGTTTTTACACTCGTTTCCTTTTTGTGTGGAAATGCCACTTCATTGAATGAACTTATTTTATTTAGGATCATTCAGGGTTTGGCCGGCGGTGGTTTAATATCAACAGCGCAAGCTATTTTAATAGAAACCTGGCCACGTGAAGATGTGGGTATCGCAACTGCCTTATTTGGTTTAGGAGCTGTAGTTGGGCCAACTGTTGGGCCAACCATTGGTGGATATATTCTGGAAATCAGTTCATGGCCCTGGATCTTTTATGTGAATATTCCCGTCGGAATTCTCGCGGCCTACTGTACGTACACCTTTGTTCGGGCAACCCCGAAATCARGGCAGGGGCAACCTGTCGATTGGTGGGGTATCGCATTATTGGCTATTGCAGTAGGTAGTTTACAAACATTATTAGAAAAAGGGGAGAGCGAAGATTGGTTTGCTACACCATACATTACCGCATTGGCCGTGGCCTCGGTATTTGGCTTACTGTTATTTATATGGCGAGAAATGACCACCGACCACCCGATTGTGAACTTTAAAATTATGAGACACAGAAGTTTCTCTGTGGGGATGTTTACCTCATTTATTTTGGGTTTCGGGTTATACGGGTCAGTGTTTGTATTTCCGGTATTCTGTCAGAATTTGTTAGGATTTTCACCTTTGCAAACCGGAGAAATCTTGTTCCCAGGTGGATTATGTACCATTGTAATGATGCCGTTTATTGGTATTATGCTTAAAAAAGGTGTTCCGGCACAAATTATGGCCACCTTTGGTATGTTGGCATTCTTCATTTTCTGTTGGATGTTGAGTAATTCGACTTTACAATCAGGAACTGGCGATTTCTTCTGGCCGCTGGTAATCAGGGGTGTAGGTATGGCCTTATTGTTTGTCCCTTTAACCACACTTGCCATCCAGGATTTAAAAGGACCAGAAATCGGTCAGGGATCAGGTTTGAACAATATGATGCGCCAATTGGGCGGCTCATTCGGTATCGCAGCTTTAACTACATTAATTCACGTCCGTTCGGGTTTCCACAGAAGTGTTTTATTGGCAAATGTGAACGATTATAACCAACCATTTGTGGATCGTTTTAACGGATTGATTAAAGGTTTTATGGCAAAAGGACAAACCTTGTTTGATGCCAAAATTATGGCAGCAAAAGCGATGGAAGGAATTGTAACCAGGCAAACAATGTTACTTACCTATGACGATGCCTATTGGGTTGCTGGATTAATCATGTTGTTCTCCATCCCACTACTTTATCTTCAAAAGTTTAAGAAAAATGCAAATATTCCTGCCGATGTGCACTAAAATTTGCAAAGAAATGCCGTAAAAAATGGCAAAAAACAAAAACAGCCGGTGTATTTTATTACATCGGCTGTTTTAACCCAAAAAATTAACAATCAATGCAATGCCCTTAAACATTGCAAATGTTCTTACTTAACCACATTGTGGCCAAATAAGATTTTAAAATTAAAATTTATTCTACAATTTTCCAAATTGTAAGCCTTAGAATTTTAATACCTTACGCATTTTTTGTAGTATTACGGTATACAAAACTATTGCATAAGCTATGCCTAAACTTCGTTTAACTACGCAACGAGAATCTATTTTTAATAATGAGGTAATCTCAAAATTCGAACTATTTAACAGTTTATTTCTCACCTTGCCTTTTTACAAAATTAAAGATACCGGAACATTGCTTCCGCTGTTTTTTAAGAGCTGTGAAGAAGGCATTGCAAACGGAGAAAAACCGGCACAGATTATCGAAGAATTTTTTGCCAAGTATACCAGTTATACAGACCCTAAGGATATTGTTGACCTGCTTTTCCGTTTTATCCAGTATATCGAACGTCAGGTAGTTCTTTTTGATGCCGTAGAAGATGCTTCTTTTACAAAGTTAAATACAACTGATGAACAGAGTACATTGGCATTTATCTTAAAAAAGAATGCCGATAACAAACCGATGTTATCAAAAATTGAGAAGTTGATTGACGAACTTTCACTTCGTTTGGTTTTAACTGCACACCCAACCCAGTTTTATCCCGGAAGTGTATTGGCCATTATTACCGATTTAACTAAGGCCATTAGGGATAACGACATTACTTCGATGAACTCGTTGCTGCAGCAATTGGGTAAAACGCCTTTTTTTAATAAAAAATCACCAACGCCGGTTGATGAAGCCTTAAACCTTGCCTGGTTTTTAGAGAATACATTTTATTTTGCTGCGGCGAATATTCAGGAAGAGATAGACCAGAACCTTGATGAATACAACCTGGAGACTAAGAAAATTTTAGAGTTGGGTTTCTGGCCTGGGGGAGATAGAGACGGAAATCCGAACATTCATGCTGATACCACTTTGGAAGTTTCTAAAATGTTGCGCCAGATCCTTTTCCGTTGTTATTACCGCGATTTCAGGGTGATTAAACGCCGCATCACCTTCAGAGGTGTTGAAGAAAATATCGCAAAACTGCATGACGTATTGTATCTAAATGCTTTTGACCAGACCTGTGAGCTTCATGATATTTCTGATGAATTAAGGGATAACCTGAATAAAATCAAGGAAACACTGCTCGCTGAACATGAAGGTTTGTTTGTTGATCTGGTTAACGATCTGATCCGTAAGATAGACTTATATGGTAACTACTTTGCATCGCTAGATATTCGTCAGGACAGCCGTGTGCTGAGAAACGTACATACCTATTGCCGTGTAAATAAGCCGATTTCTTCGCTGTATCCTGCCGATTATGATAAACTATCTGAAGCAGAGAAATTAGCTTTAATCTCTTTTAAAGAGGCAACGGTTGTTTACGCCAGTGAGCCCGATGCTTTGACAAAAGATACCATTGAAGTAATCAAAGAAATTAAGGGCATTCAAAGACGTAATGGCGAAAAAGCTTGTCACCGTTTTATTATCAGTAATTGCCAACAAGCGAGTGATATTTTGCAATTGATTGAGCTTTTCCTTTGGAATGGCTGGAGTAAAGAATCGTTGACTATTGATTTTGTGCCGCTTTTTGAAACCGTTAACGATTTAAAGGGAGCAGCAGCAATTATGGATACGCTTTATAGTAATCCATTCTATAAGGCACATTTAGCCAGCCGTGGCAATAAACAGGATATTATGCTTGGTTATTCTGACAGTACCAAAGATGGTGGTTATTTAATGGCCAATTGGTCTATTTTTAACGGAAAAACATCATTATCTGCGGTTTCTGCCAAACACAATATTCAGCTGGCGTTTTTTGATGGCCGTGGTGGGCCGCCTGCACGTGGTGGAGGTAAAACACACCGTTTTTATGCTTCTATGGGTAAGGAAATTGCGAACAAGAACATGCAGTTAACCGTTCAGGGGCAAACCATCAGTTCTCAATATGGTTCGGTAGAAAGTGCTGAATTTAATATCGAGCAATTAATCAACGCAGGACTTACTTCCGGATTAAAAGAGAAACACAATATTCTGTTAGATCCTGAGAATAAAACGCTGCTAGATGAAATGGCTGAAGAAAGTTATAAAGCTTTTGTAGACTTGCGTGAGCACCCGTTATTTGTGAGTTACTTAGAGAAATTGTCTCCTTTAAAATTATTGTCGCAAGCTAATATTAGCAGTCGCCCGGTAAAAAGAAACGGTGGTGGTGAAATGAAACTCGAAGATTTAAGGGCGATTAGTTTTGTAACGGCATGGAGTATGTTGAAGCAGAATGTTCCTGGTTTTTACGGTATGGGAACAGCCCTGAAAAATCAGGAAAAAGCTGGTAACTGGGATAAAGTGCTTAAAGTTTATCAGGATTCAGATTATTTGAAAACGATTGTAGATAACTGTATGATGAGTATGAGCAAATCAGATTTTACCATTACAGCGCATTTGGTCGCAGATAAGGAGTTTGGTGCTTTTTGGACTCAATTACATGATGAATTCGAATTAGCTAAGGAGATGCTTTTAAAACTATCCGGACAGCCAACATTAATGGCTAATTATCCTGTAGATAAAAAATCAATCGCTACACGCGAGAAAATTATCTTACCATTGGTGTTGATTCAGCATTTCGCTTTAGAGAAATTGCAGCATGATCAGAACGAAAAAGACCAGCAAGCTTTAGAAAAGCTAGCGGTAAGAACGGTATTCGGTATCGTAAACGCGGGTAGGAATTTAGCTTAATACTTTCTGCTAAACCTCGCAGGTTTCATAAACCTGCGAGGTTTAAATTATAATCCAAGGTCTGTGTCCTCACAGACCTTTTTTTGCGAGAACAAATTCGGCCGTCACCCTGAATTCAGTTCAGGGCCTAATAGCAGGAAAGATGCTGAAATAAATTCAGCATGACGACAAGTAGAAGAAATACCAAACAAAAATCCCTCGCTGATTTTCATCAACGAGGGATCTGTATTTTGAAAAAGCCAGATTAAGCTTTAAAACGATTATCGATCAATCGAACCCATTACCTTTTGGCCGAAAGCATTTAATGCGTCCTTTTCGGCTGCACCTTCGCTTACCATCTGATGTACTTCTAGGGCACCACAGATATTGGTAATCATTTCGCCCGCAACATCAACTTCGTGTTCACTAACCCCTCTGAACTCGCAAAAAGCCTCTAAAACCTCCAAAGTAGTTTCCAGTTGTGCTGGAGTGGTGTTTTGAAATAATTGTCTTATAACCGGAATCTTCATTACTTTATCTTGTTAAATAGTTCAATTAAACCTTCTGCTTTGTTGGTTTGCACCTGATCTACCAAGCTACCGCCTTCAAAAGCTGCGAAAGTTGGTAAATTATCAACGTTTGCAAATTTGCGTGAGTTTGGAAGTTTTTCGGCATCAACAATCAAGAAAGCTACATCTTCATTTTCTGAAGCCAATTTTTTAAACTTAGGCTTCATGATTCTGCAGTTTCCGCACCAAGATGCAGCATACTGAACCATCACCTTTGAGTTATCGGCTAAATATTGTTGAAGATTATCTTCTGTTAATTCTAAAAACATAACGTTTTGTTTAATTAGTTAGCGGCTAAATATTCAGCTACGCCAGTTCTGTTCGCATTCATTGCTTCTTTTCCTTCTTCCCAGTTTGCAGGACAAACTTCGCCATGTTTTTGAACGTGAGCGTAAGCATCAATTAAACGTAAATATTCTTTAACATTTCTGCCTAGTGGCATATCGTTAACACTTTCGTGGAAAACTTTACCAGTTTCGTCGATTAAATATGTAGCTCTGAAAGAAACATTAGAACCTGAGAAAGATTCGTTTCCTTCCTCATCGTAGTTAACTTCTTGATCTAAAATATCTAAGATACCAGATAATTGTCTGTGGGTATCAGCTAAGATCGGGTAAGTAACACCTTCAATACCACCGTTATCTTTTGGTGTGTTTAACCATGCGAAGTGAACTTCATTGGTATCGCAAGATGCGCCGATTACAATTGTATTTCTTTTTTCAAACTCAGGTAAAGCAGCTTGGAAAGCGTGTAATTCTGTAGGGCAAACGAAAGTAAAATCTTTTGGATACCAGAACAATAACACTTTGCTATTTTTGTTTACAGCCTCTTCAAATACATTGATTTTCAAGTCATCACCCATGTCTGACATTGCATCAATACTAACACTTGGGAATTTTTTGCCTACTATTGCCATAATTTTTTGTCTTTAATTTTATGCCACAAAGGTAAGGCTAAAACAGATGTCAAGCAACCCCCGTTTCGCTAATTGTTAATTGTATTTATTGATAACGATATAGATGAAAACTATATTGTTGGTGTGAAATATAGTAGGGTTCTATTTTCATTCGTTGTCGTCATTTCGAGCGAAGTGCAACGCAGTCGAGAAATCTAACTAGATAGATCTCTCCGTTTCGCTGCGCTCCAGTCGAGATGACGAACTGGCTAAGTGGGAGGTTACTTCTTCAACGTATTTTCATACAGTTTGAATATTCTTTTATACTCATCAGTCCAACTGCTTGGCTCGATAAAACCATGGTCTTCAACAGGGTAAACGGCAAGCTCCCAATTGTTTTTGCCGAGCTCTATAAAACGTTGTGTAATGCGCACAATATCCTGAAAGTGAACATTCACATCAACCATTCCGTGCGCCATTAAAAGGTTGCCTTTTAGCTTATCGGCGAAGTAGATCGGTGAACTTCTTTTGTAAGCAATCGGATCGTTATAAGGTTCGTTTAAAATATTCGAAGTATAACCATGGTTATAATGTGCCCAGTCGGTTACCGAACGTAAAGCGGCACCACTTGCAAAAACATCCGATTCATTAAACATGGCCATCAAGGTAATAAATCCGCCATAAGAGCCCCCGTACAAACCAACATGCTGTGAGTTAACACCATATTTCTCTACCAAAAATTTAACGCCATCAACCTGATCGGTTAAATCTCTTCCTCCCATGTGGCGGTAAATACCTGTACGGTGATCGCGACCATAACCGGAGCTTCCGGTATAATCGATATCGATTACCGTGTAACCATTATCGGCCAGTAAATTATTGAACATAAACTCGCGGAAGTAGGTGCTCCAGCCGAAATGCACATTTTGAAGATAGCCTGCACCATGAACAAAAACTACCGCAGGGTGATTAGGATGTGGATTATCGGATTTATAAACCCTCGCATAAACATCTGCACCATAGCGGTTTTTGAAGCTTACCATATCCGGTTGACGCCACTTGTAAGAATTAAATTCGGCAGAGGTAGATTGAGTAATTTTTTCGGCTTTGGCACCAACCTTATTTGGCTGAAGATATAACTCTCCAGGTTTGTCCATAAAGGAATAATTAATGGCTATGTATTTTTCGTCAGGAGAGAGGGTGATATCATTTAAGCCTTTCATGGCAGTAATCTGAACAAGCTCACCACCGTTTACACTGATTTTAAAGAAGTTTGTTATCCCTGGGTGCTCCTTATTTGTTTTAAGATAAAACGTACTTCTATCTTTTGAAAGCTGAACAGATTGCACTTCCCATTTGCCAGAGGTTAGTTGTTTTTTATCGCCTGTGGCAATATTCACCACATAAAGATGCGAATATCCAGTAGATTCGCTTTGATAGTAAAAGCGGTTATTGTCTATCCATCCGGTGCTACCTTGGTAAAAGCCACTAATGCCCGGGCCGCCAATCCAGGCTTCATCGCGCTGACGATCTATTAGAGAAAACTTCCCTGTTGATGCATCCAGTTTTAAGATCCAGCGGTCTTTATTGTCGGTTGAAGTTGCAACGACAATTGCGTTACTTCCGTTATCGTTCCAAATCGGGCCAAAGAAATTTACAGGCCTGTCTGCGTTTTTCTTTTTTAGCGTATCCAATTCTTTTGGATAATCTTTAAGGTAATCGGGAAGATCTTTAATGCCCGGTATGGTAGCAGTCTGAATGGCATAAACAGAATCTTTTTGAGTATCGTAGATAAAGCCCTGCGAAATATTTTCATTTTCCCCAACCTTTGTTCTGCCAGGAATATCTTCGGTATAGCCTGACGATGTGATATAATTCGGAACAACAGTGCTATGGTTATTTTGGGCTGGCGTGGTTAGCTTATAAGTAATAAAATGCCCATCGGGACTAATGGTTACGCCATTTAAAAACTTATCTTCTGTATAAAGCTCTTTTAATGGTTTTGAATCAGCAGATGTTGCGCCAGAACGGCCTCTTCCACCGCGGGCGCCACTTCTGATTTCTGCATTTCTTTTTTTAATGATATCGAACAATTCGGTTTGCTGTGCCTTTAGCCATTTATCCTGCTCGGTAAGCGGCTTGGTTTCCGGT
>NZ_JBFTRT010000146.1:0-9571 GCF_056399685.1 Pedobacter sp. 01N416 | reverse complement strand
GCCCTTGCCTGTCCCTGAAAGAAAACCGTAAAATCTATGTTTTTCCAGCTTGCGCCAAAAGAAGTACCAAACATAATCTCTGGTGTACGGGTAAGTGGTGTTCTCACTTTATCCAAATCATTAATTGCACCATCATTGTTTATATCTTTATATCTGATATCGCCTACCCCCGTACCTGCCGGATGCGGCGTATTGTTAATTTCCTGTTGATTTTGATAAATACCATCACTCTGGTACAGGAACCACGAATCAATCGGGATGTTGGTTTTGCGTTGATAATCCGGAATATTCGCGGCTTCATCCATAAAGATGACCTTATTCCTTGCGAAAGTGATATTACCCCTAACGTTGTATTTAAAAGAATCACCAATGGTGTTGTGGTATAAAACCTCCATTTCTATTCCACGGTTTAATACTTTCCCGAGGTTTTCACTCGGCAGCGTTAAACCTGTGTATCCTGGAACAGATTCACTTCTGGTGATTAGAATATTAGAGCGCAGCGATCTGAATACATCGATATTAACACCTAACTTTCCTTTAAAAAACTGTGTTTCTAAACCAATATCGGTAGTATTGGCCAGCTCCCAAGTAATGTTCGGATTTGGGGTTGGCCCTAATACCAGCGAAGAAACCTGCGAAGCGCCAGAACCCAAAGAATAGCCATAGCCGCTACCAAGCAAATAGGTTTGCAAATAGTTAAAGGCAGAAACGGCATCATTACCAGTCTTACCCCATGATGCCCTCAATTTCAGCTCGTTGATCACATCCGATTTGAAGAAATCTTCCTGCGAAATACGCCACCCTCCTGATACTCCTGGGAAAAAACCATAACGTTTTCCTTGTGGAAAATTCTGAGAGCCATCGTAACGCATGGTATAATCTAACAGGTACTTACCTTTATAATTGTAAGAAAACCGGCTGATGTAATTCACTCGTGCGGCCTTTGCAGCACTCGAATTGTTCTGTTGACCGATAAGGCTTCCTGCAAAAAGCTGATCTAAACTATTGCTGAGAAAATTTGACCTGTTGGCATTAATGATATCAGTATTGCCTTTAAAGCTTTCGAAAGCAACAAAAGCATCAAAAGTATGATCGCTGATTGTTTTTGAATAACCTAGTTTTAAATTTAATAAACCTTGATTAATATCGCCGCGTTGCTCAAATAGCGATGGCGTAATCGAAGAAACCACCTGGGTGTATCCCTTTGTTGCAGGATTATAGCGGTATGCCGGAGGTGGTGTTTTGGTAAACGATTTTGTTTTCGATATGGTCTTGTCAAACGCATAATATCCATCCACGAAAAGTCCCTTGGTCACCTTATCCAGCTTCCAGCTAAAAGATGCCTTAGTTTGCAAATAATCAGTGGTGAATTTTTGGTATCCGGCCTCTCCAGAAGTAATGTAAACCATACTGTTATCCGGACCGCCTCCAATACCCACACCAACAAGATCATTGTTATATATTGGGGTAAGGTAAGGATAGGCTAGCCACAACTCTCTAAAAATTCCACCAGCATCATAGCCACGTTTGGCTGCATTGCGGAATTCGTTGCGATAACTCACATCTACACCCATTTTAAAATTATCGGTCACATTCACATCTACATTTGCCCTCGCCTGGTCTTGTGTATAATAAGCGGCATCGCGTTTATAGATACCATCTTGTTTCTGGTGCTGACCTGAAAAGAAATAACTCACTTTATCCGTTCCGCCGCTAAGCGAAAGAATGTGGTTTTGTTGTAATGCACGTTTTTTCATTACCGCATCCCACCAGTTGCTGCTTGGATACGCGAGCGGGTCAGATCCGCTACGGAATTTTTCAATATCCTCTGCTTTCCAAGTTAATTGCTGACCAACTAAAGCATCGTATTCATTCGTAGCCCGTGCATATTGGTAGGCGCTCAGCATTTCTGGTACACGCGTAGGCTGTGTTGTAGCCCAGTTGGTACCAATCGAAAATACTGGCCGACCAGATTTACCTCTTTTTGTGGTAATGAGGATAACGCCATTTGCCGATCGTGCACCATAAATTGCAGCACTTGCATCTTTGATCACCGTAAAAGATTCGATATCAGCTGGATTCAACCTGGCAAAGCCGCCTGATCTGTCTGGAATCCCATCAATTACGACCAGGGCACCCGTGCTCCCTAAAGTACTTTTACCGCGAACAAACACATCAGCATTATCATTACCCGGCTCACCACTTCTGGTATTTACAATAAGGCCCGGAACCTGACCAGCAATAGAATTGGTAAGGTTGGTTGAAGGAGATTTTGCCAGTTCAGCTCCACTGATTGTGGCAACTGCACCCGTTAAATTTGCCCGCTTCTTCGTACCATAACCTACCACTACTACATCATTTAAGCCTGAGCCTGATGTTTCTGCCAGCTGTACATCAATGTTGGTTTTATCACCTATAGCAATTTCCTGATCGGTATAACCCACATAACTAAATATTAAAATGGCATTAGCCGGAACGCTTAGTTTAAATCTTCCATCAGGATCTGTTTTTGTGCCTTTTTGGGTTCCCTTTACCCTAACCGAAGCGCCTGGCAATCCTAGTCCATTGTCTGTTACCCTGCCCGAAATCATTTGCTGGGCAAACGAGGGGACACAAACAGCAAAAAAGAGCAGTAATAAAATAAGCTTTTTCCAGAGCAGATCGGGATAGCCTAACTTTTGAAAAGTAAGTTTTAAGTTCATATTTGGTTTATTTTGGTTGAAAATAAAAAGATAATCTAGTTAATCTAGTCTATTCTGTTCTATTATTATGTAAATATAAATGATCTTTTATTAGAATTGCAAAACTTATTTTTGGCTTTTGTAAAAAAAACGCGCTCAGTATTAGGTTACCTCTTAACAAAAACAGGCAATTTTGTGCCTTTATTGTTACATAACCTATCTTTACAGTTCAACATGAGACAAAAATGAGATATGGAATATTTTTTCGATTGTTGATTAACTGAATTTTATTACCTTGTAAATTAAAAGGCAAAGCAGAATTACAAACCTATAGACTAGTGTAGCCCAATCTACTTTATGATAACTATTTTCGAAAAAATACAGGAACTCGAAGAAATACCCTCTTATTCAAAACATGAGCAGTTTGTTCAGGGTTTTATTAATGCCATTGATGAAAGGATTATTTCTAAGGGTGAAGCGCTCCCCTCTATCAATGTTTTGATTAAAGAGCTTGGTTTTGCCCGCGAAACGGTAATGAAAGGTTATCGCGAGTTGATTAGCCGCGGTATAGTGGAATCGAAAAAGCGTTTAGGGTATTTTGTGGCTAACGACGATACCGAACAAACCTTAAAGGTAGCGCTACTGATGTACCTGATTGATTCTTTCCAGGAGCAGTTTTACCGTAATTTCAGGAATGAACTTGGGCCAAATGTGCACATCGATGTTTTCTTTCATCACGGCAATATTACCATGTTCGAAACCATGCTGGATATGATTAAAGGTAAATATGGTGTTTATGTAATTTCGCCAATTCCACATCCTAAAACCAAACACCTGTTAGATAGCTTACCGAGCAACAAACTGATCATGTTCGACCGTTACGAAGCCTTAAAAGGTGAATTTAATTATGTTACTCAGGAATTTGAGCAATCTACCTACCAAGTTTTAGCCGAACTTGCCGATACCATAAAAAAGTTCGATGAAATGATTTTCTTTCATGTTCCTGGTTCGTTAGATCCAGTCGAAATTATCAGGGCCTTTAAAAAGTTTACGAAAGATTTCGCTGTAAATACCAGGATAATAAATGAATATGAGCCTGGAAGTGTAGAAAAAGGCAAGGTTTACTTTACACTGAACAATTCCGAAATCTGGAAAATATTGAAAGATTGCGAAGCAAAGCAGCTACAGGTGGGAAAAGATATCGGCATCCTTTCGCATAACGATGAGGTGGTAAAAGAACTTATAGGCGGGGGCATTACAACTTATTCGGCCGATTTTTCGTTAATGGGCAAAAAAGTTGCGCATGCGGTGCTGAAAAAAGAAAAAATACAGGAAATCATTCCAACAGTACTCATCAGAAGAAATTCGTTATAAGCTAAAGCACATGAATACTACGGCGCTCGTTACTTTTATAGTGGTAACCTTTCTTGTTGCATTGATTTCCTGGATCAAAACCCGAAAGCATAAAATCACGACTTCAGCCGGGCTTTTTCTGGCCAATCGTACCTTAAGTTTTACTGCTGTGGGAAGTGCATTATTCTTCACCAACATCAGTGCCGCCGAATTTGTAGGCAGCAGCGAATCGGTATACATCAACAATATGACGGTAATGGCCTGGGGCGTAAGTTCTGTATTTGCCATGTTATTGGTTTCAGAATTTGTGATCCCGGTTTATTTGAAGGGCGCCATGTCTACCACCCCCGATTTTCTGGAAAGCCGGTACGATCCGCAAACCAAAAAACTCGTCTCCTTCCTTTTTCTGATCAGCTACCTCGTTAACCTCTTGCCTATTGTATTGTATAGTGGTGCAGTTGCGCTAAATGGCCTGTTTCATTTTTCTGATATCTGGAACATCAGTTATGGCAGCAGCATCTGGATTTTGGTTTGGTGCATCGGGCTTGTGGGCAGTTTATATTCTATATTGGGCGGCTTAAAAGCCATCGTTATTTCTGATCTTGTATTGGGTGCCTGTATGTTTACCGGTGCATTGTTACTTGCTTATTTTGGGGTGAGGCATGTAGGAAATGGAGATCTGCAACAGGGTATGCATACTATTCTTACCTCAAAAACCGAACACTTTAATTCAATAGGAAAAACAGGTGATGCCATTCCGTTTTCGACCATTTTTACCGGTATGATTTTAATGAACCTCTTTTATTGGGGTACGGAACAGGTAATTGTGCAACAGGCATTGGCTTCTTCTGATCTTAAAACCAGCCAGAAGGGAATTGCTCTGGCCTGTGCGGGCAAACTTCTTGGGCCCTTATTATTTATGCTGCCGGGAATTATTGCTGTTCATATGTACAGCAACATGCAAAACACGACTGAAGTTTTTTCGAGGGTGGTAAGCGATGTATCGCCCCCTGTACTCAGCGGTTTTATTGCTGCCGTTATTTTTGGCGCTGCTATTACCTCATTTTCTCCAGGGCTGAACAGCGCTAGTACATTGTTTATCCTCAACATTTACAAACCAGCCAAAGAAAAGAAAGGTATTGTGGTTACCGAGGCCAAGATGTTAAAAAGCTCGAAAAGATTTGAAATGTTTGCTTCTTTATTGGCCATGTTCATTGCGCCCTTATTTATATTTTCTAATGATAGCTTTTATACCTTCATGCAAAAGATAAATGCAGCATTCAGTATCCCCATCTTTACCATTATGTTTGTTGGCTTTGCAACCAAAAAAGTTCCGCCAATTGCGGCAAAAATAGGCTTGGGATTTTGCTTTGTAGCCTACATACTTACGCAAATGGTATTTGATACCGGCATCCACTTCCTGCATGTACTGGCTATTCTTTTTGTTGTTACCACCGCCATTATGCTCATTATTGGAAGATTATACCCATTGGAAACTGCCTATGTAGCCCAGAACAAACAGGTTGTTGATTTAAAGCCCTGGAAAAACCGTTATTGGGTTAATGGACTCTTATTGTTGATTATGGTTTTATTGTTTTTATTGTTCTCCCCTACATTCCTCGTTAATTGATGATTTAAGCCCTCGCATATTTTCGTTTGTATTCCATAGGCGATAGCCCCGTAATGCGTTTAAAGATTTTCCTGAATGCTTTCAAATCATTATAGCCTGTATCTTCCATAATAAACGGCAGATCTTTATGGTTCATTTCGATGGCTTTTTTTGCTGATTCTATTCGTACCCTTTGCAGATATTCGAAGGGTGTATTATTGGTAGCGGCCTTAAACCGACGGATAAAATTACGTTTTCCCATATTAACCAGACTGGATACCTCGTCCATCGTGATTTCATTCTGGTAGTTTTCTTCAATATACTGCTGGGCTTTCAAAATGTCTTTATCATCATGCTGATGCTGGCCTGTAAATACCTTAAAATGCGCCTGGCTGGTTCTATCCATTTCAATGGCAAACATTTTACTGATCCACAGCGCAGCTTCGCGGCCGCAAAATTTCTCGATCAGGTAGAGGATCAATTTAAGAGAAGAGAATGCTCCGCCACTGGTATAAACCCCGTCCTGGTCGGTGGTTACCAAATCGTTTTTCATTCTTATTTTAGGGTAACGTTTCTGCATATCGGCTGCTACAGCCCAGTGTGAGGTTACTTCTTTACCATCAAGCAAACCCGCTTCTGCCAAAAAGTAGCTACCCACGCATAAACTGGCCACTTCTGTCCGACTGGCGTACATTTCTTTGATCCATTTAACAGCCGCTTGGTTTCGGCCCAACACGCCCTCGTTACCAACACTAAATGACGGAATAATAATCAGATCAGCTTGTTGAATTTCCTCATAATTTAACTGCTCGATGTTGATGTTGTTAAAGTGAAAGGGAATTTCGTGATCTTTCTCTGCAACCAAACTTAGCGCAAATACAGGCTTTTTACCAGCACGCTCCATATAACGGTTGGCACCACTCAATAAATCTATTACTCCGGTAACCGATGAAGGGACAGCCTCGTCGAAAATATAAAGGCAAACTTTTAACATGCTTAAATCATTATTTTAATGCTAACTAAATTAAGTATTTTATTTGTCACTTTCACGCCCTTAAGTTGTCATTTATGCCACCTAAATGATGTCGATAATCTACAGAGATTTGTAACAGATAAAACAACAGAAACAATGGGCAAATTAAGTGTATTCAATTTTATCAGTCTGGATGGCTACTATAAAGATGCCAACAATGGTATCGACTGGCATCAGCACGGCCAGGAAGAGGGTGAGTTTAGCGCAAAAAATCTGGAGCATGATAACATCCTGCTCTTCGGCCGGATTACTTACGAAATGATGGCATCGTGGTGGCCATCTCAAAATGCCATTGAGGCAATGCCCGAGGTAGCCAAGGGTATGAACCAGGCTGAAAAGATTGTGTGTAGCAATACCTTGCAGCATACCAACTGGCAAAATACACGGATAACGAGCGGAAATATATTGACTCAAATAGCCGAGCTGAAGAAAACATCTCCAAAAGATATTACCATTTTAGGCAGCGGCAATCTGAGCACACAACTGGCCGAAGCAGGTCTGATTAATACCTATCAAATAATGATCGATCCGGTAGCCATTGGCAAGGGAGCTTCTATTTTTAGTGGTATGCAAAGACAATTAAATTTGAAATTAACTGATACCCGAAGCTTTAAAAGTGGTACCGTATTATTGAGTTATGAGGCAATATAATTAAGAATCAATATCTAAATACTATAATTATGAAAACAAAAATCTGGGCCAATTTAGGCGTTAAAAATGTAGAGAAAAGCAGAGCCTTTTACACCAAACTAGGTTTCGAAAAAAATGCAGGGCACGAGAGCGATGAACTGGCCAGCTTTTTATTTGGCGAGGATAATTTTGTGATACACTTTTTTAAGGAAGATAGTTTAAAAAAGGGCATGAAAGGCGAATTAGCCGATTTGAGCAAGGGCAATGAAGTTATATTTACCATTTCGGCCGAAACAAAGGAAGAAGTAGATGACTGGGCCGTAAAAGTAAAAGATGCCGGCGGTTCTGTATTCTCGCCACCAGAAGAATTTCAAGGCATGTACGGCTGTGCTTTTGCCGACCCAGATGGGCATAAGTTTAACATATTAAAATGGAAATAAGTATACAAGCGGTCTGCGATAATACAGGCCGCTTTTTTTTAGTTAATCTGCCGTTTTTTCTCTTCTATGGCCAGAAGTAATTGATCATAAGGTTTATTAAATTTCTCAATGCCTTCCTTTTCTAATTGATTAGCTAAGCTGTTTAAATCTATTCCGATCTCTTTAAGCTGTTCCAGAACCTGCTTTGCTTTATCTAAATCTTGCTCTAAACGGTTTTCAGGCTGGCCATGATCACGATAGGCTTCCAGTGTTTCTGTTGGAACGGTATTGATCGTATCCTTCCCAATCAATGCTTCCACATATTTGACATCTGGAAATGAAGGATCTTTCGTTGCTGTACTTGCCCATAAAAGCCGTTGTGGTTTTGCGCCCATAGCCTGAAGTTTCTGAAAGCGTTCTCCAGCGAAAATACGTTTATAAATCTGGTAGGCTTTTTTGGCACAGGCAATGGCAACCTCACCTTTCATTTGCGTTAGGCCTTTGGTCTCCAATATAGGATCAGCGAGTACATCTATCCTGCTGAGAAAAAAGCTGGCTACAGAGGCAATATGATCAATGGGCTGGCCTGCTGCTACGCGGTCTTCCAAACCAGAAAGATAAGCTTCTGCCACCTGCTCATACCTGTCTAACGCAAAAAGCAGTGTAATATTAATGTTTAATCCTTCACTAATAGCTCTGCGGATTGCGGGCAGGCCTTCAACTGTTGCTGGTATTTTGATCATAACATTTTCCCTATCTACTCTTCTCCACAATTCTACCGCCTGCTTRATCGTTCCATTGGTATCGTGGGCCAGGCGGGGCGAAACTTCAAGACTAACATATCCATCTTCGCCCCTGTCAAACAAAGGCTTAAACAGGTCTGCTGCATTTTGGATATCGCTAATGGCTAACCAATAGAAGATTGCTTCGTTATCTGGGTAATTATAGGCGAGCGTTTTAATCTGCTCATCGTAGTCTGAACTGCTGCTGATTGCTTTTTCGAAAATGGCGGGATTAGAAGTCATCCCCTGAAGACCATCTTGCTCAATCAGTTTTGCTAAACCACCTGAAGTGATGAGTTTACGGTCTAGAAAATCCAGCCAGATACTTTGGCCAAACTCACGCAGTTGTTTTATATTATTCGTTTCCATGGCGCTGTTTTTATTTTTAAACGATTACATTTTTTTAGATAACCGTTTTATTCCTTTCAAATAATTTAAGGCCTGAGATGAGGTATTACGCCTATATAAAGACCATATATTCTGAAAGCGCAATTGGATAACCAAAATATTCTGGTTAGGCGGAGACGTATGATTTTAATAAAACAAAATAGAAAACCGAACTGTTTTAAAAATCAATTGAAAACATATTTAAATAAATTAATTTCGCCAAAAATGAGAATACATAGGTTTTAAGAAAATTAAATAAAAATCTCAGTCATCATGGAAAAGAAAGTTAAGAAACCGCGCAATAGCGATATCGATAAGGCATTGGCCAAGGTAGCCAGCGTAAGTTTAAAAAACCCAAAGACGCAGGAGCCGCTTGCTGAAAAAGATGAGCTAAAAGAGGCAGAAGAAAGCTTACGAAAAAGGTTAGGTAAAAAATAGCTTCTCACTTTGAACAGCTTATAAAGCTACATCATTGCTATACATTACATTATGAGCTATGCAGTTATCAATGTGTTTCTTTAAACAATAACAATGGAATATGCGTATGATAGGCCAGTCTTTTAGTGAGACTTTGGTGAAACAGGCTTTCAAAAAAACTGTGATGCTTCGGAACGGCAATTATCAGTTGTAATCTGTTTTCGGCTGCGAACAAAGCAATACCATCTGCTATATGATGA
>NZ_JBFTRT010000145.1:0-9584 GCF_056399685.1 Pedobacter sp. 01N416 | reverse complement strand
CCACAGGAGTCCTTTGGACAGACTGACGACCGCGGTGCTTATTTAACTTTGCTCAATTTCCTTCAGGCTATTCATTTTCTTATAAGCTAAGAATCCTTTTATATCTTCAAAGTGTTCACGAACGCGTTTGTTGCCAAATTCAAACACTTTTTGTGCTAATCCATCTAAGAAATCCCGGTCATGCGATACCAAAATCAAAGTACCATCAAAATCTTTCAACGCGTCTTTAATAATATCTTTGGTCTTCATATCCAAATGGTTGGTCGGCTCATCCAGGATCAATACATTTACGGGTTCTAACAACAATTTAATCATGGCCAAACGGGTTTTCTCGCCACCAGAAAGTACCTTAACCTTTTTTGTGGTATCATCGCCACTGAACATAAAGGCGCCTAAAAGGTCTTTGATTTTTATTKAGCCGTCGCTTAACGGAATTTGATCAATGGTTTCGAATACCGTTAGGTTTTCATCCAATAATGCGGCCTGATTTTGCGCAAAATAGCCAATCTTAGCATTGTGCCCTACTTTTAAACTGCCTTCGAAATCAATCTCACCCATAATGGCTTTAATCATTGTCGATTTACCTTCGCCGTTTTTACCGACAAAAGCTACTTTTTCTCCTCGTTCGATCACCATAGATGCTTTTTCAAATACAACATGATTGCCATAAGTTTTGGTAAGCTCTTCTACCATTACCGGATACTGACCTGAACGTGGTGATGGAGGAAACTTCAATCTTAATGCCGAAGTATCCACTTCATCGATTTCGATTACTTCGAGTTTCTCGAGCATTTTTACACGCGATTGCACCTGTAAGGTTTTAGAATAGGTTCCTCTAAAGCGGTCGATAAATTCCTGGTTGTCGGCAATAAAACGTTGTTGTTCTTCGTAAGCTTTCAACTGGTGTACACGACGCTCAGCACGCAGTTGAAGATAATGGGTGTATTTGGCCTTATAATCGTATATCCTGCCCATCGTTACCTCAATGGTGCGATTGGTAATGTTATCTACAAAGGTACGATCGTGCGAGATTACCATCACGGCTTTTGCCGAATTGATCAGAAAATCTTCCAACCATTGAATACTTTCGATATCCATGTGGTTGGTAGGCTCATCCAGTAAGATGAGATCAGGTTTCTTTAATAAAATTTTGGCCAACTCGATACGCATACGCCATCCACCCGAAAACTCAGAAGTTTGGCGGGTAAAGTCTTTACGCTCGAAACCCAAACCTTTTAACACTTTCTCTACCTCTGCATCATAATTGGTTTCTTCAATAGAATAAAATTGCTCACTTAATTCAGATACCCGCTCGATAAGCTTCATATAGTCATCGCTTTCGTAATCGGTACGGATAGTAAGTTGTTCATTCAGCTCATCAAGCTCTTTTTGCATCTGGTTTACCTCGGCAAAAGCTTTCATGGTCTCCTCAAAAACAGTAACATTATCATGAGTGAGCAAATGTTGTGGCAAATATGCAATCACAGCTTCTTTCGGACCTGTTACGCTACCAGAAGTAGGTTTAGCTACATCGGCAATGATTTTTAGAATGGTCGACTTGCCTGCACCATTTTTACCCATTAAGGCGATTTTATCGTTCTCGTTTATCGAAAAGGTTACATCGCTAAAAAGGGTGGTTCCGCCAAATGAAACGGAGATATTATTTACATTAATCACGATTGGGAATATTAAATTCGCGGCAAAGATAAAGGAAAGCGCGTAAATTATCGTGAGAATTTTAAGACATAAAAAAGGTTTCAGTTTTATACTAAGATCTTTAAAAATTCTTGATCTATCACCATACTAAACCTAACCAATTTATGGATGAATTAATTGGACTAAGATTCCGTTTACAAATAAAATTCAGGGTAAATAATGATCAATCGATAATGCCATTTTTTGAGATGATGTTCCCAGAAATTTCTTCACCGTTCAATTCCTTCAAAGTGGTTTCGATCGTCAGGCACATTGCATTTAGGGCGAGGTCGTTCGATGCTGTGCCGAAAGGCTGTTCTATCTCATCTGCAATGGCCTCAAAGGCTACAAAAGTATAGGCAATAAAGGCTACAATAAACGGGGTAAGCCATTGGAGGCTATCAACCAGCCCGAAGGGCAACAAAAAACAGTACAAATAGACAGTACGGTGCAACAACACCCGATAACTATAAGGAATGGGGGTGGAAATAATACGTTCACACCCACCAACAATCTCGGCCAGTTTATCAAGGTTTTCATCGAATCTCATCTGCTGTATAGTGTCAATGCGGCCAGTCTGGTGTGCATTAGCTACCCATTCGCCCATCAGTTTCGTAATCATAACAGGTTTGTACTTTACGGAGAGGATAAAACCATACTGTGTTTCGCTAAGCCGTGCTTTAAGGTCCGGTTGTGGGTCTGTATCCCTTAGCTGATGTTTGAGGGCATAGGTAAAAGAGACGAGAAGATCAATAAATTGATGCGAAAGTGATCTGTCGACTGGGGGCTCTGGAAGCGTAAGTGCTTGCCGGGCCAATGAACGTGTGCAATTTAATAGGGCTCCCCAGAGTTTCCGCGCTTCCCAAAACCTATCGTAACTAACATTGTTACGGAAACCGAGGAACAATGCGAGTACAAATCCAAATAAGGTTAAAGGTGTTGGATTTAAAGGGATTTTGAAGGAAAAGATTCTACCATTGAAGAATACAACACCAACTGACAAAACAAAAAGTAACGCGAGTCTGGGAAGGAGCTTTGGAAGAACAGAACCATGCCAAACAAACAGCATTTTAAACCAGTTTTCCTTATTTCTAATGATCATACTATATTTTGGCTTTAAGCATCTTTATTTATAACGTGGTCGTTCCTGTCTATTTTCAGATTATAACTGAACAGCCTGTTCCAGTTTTTTCACCCTTTCATATATCCCGGGGTCATGTTTTTTAATCCTGATCTTTACATATTTCGATGCAGGCATATTGCTTTCTTTCACTACATTGTTGATCCCTACCAGGACATTTGTTTCCGGGAAATAGGTAACGGCATTTTTTTCAGGAATCTGATAGGAAACAATAATAAACAGTGGTGCTATCCGCTCTATTCCATCATCATAGTTGAATAAGTCTACCTTATCTCCTGCTTTGAACCCTGCACCATCAATGTCGTTCTGGTTCATAAATACTACTCTACGTTCATTCTTTATGCCCCGGTACCGGTCATCAAGCCCATAAATGGTGGTATTAAACTGATCGTGTGTACGAGTGGTAGCCATCATATATTCCCCATCTTCCAAGTTGTTTTCAGGCAGACTGGTTAATGTAAATGGTGCTTTTTCTCCAAAATCCTTTGTAATAAATTTCCCGTCCCTTGCGAGATTAGGCAGATAAAATCCTTCCTTACGCCTAACCTTTTCATTGTAGTTTTCAAAACCTGGGATACATTTTTCAATGTCATCTCTTACGGCATCATAACTTTCTGCGTAACGTTTCCAGTCGATGACCGATTTATCGCCCAAAGTTGCAATCGCCATACGGCATACAATCTGTGTTTCATTGATGAGATTGTCTGATACCGGTTTCAGCATTCCCTTTGATGACTGCACTACTCCCATCGAGTTTTCTGTAGTGATAAACTGATGCACACCATTTACCATATCAATATCGCTCCGGGACAGTGTTGGCAATATCATGGATTCCTTTCCATGAACCAGGTGGCTACGGTTCAGTTTTGTAGATACGGAAACRATTAAATTAAGTTTTCGTACCGCATTGGCGGTGTAGTTTGTATCTGGTGTTGCAGATAGAAAGTTCCCTCCCAAGCAGAATAAGACTTTGAGTTTCCCTTCATGCATGGCTTTAATTGCCCTCACCACATCATACCCATGTTTACGGGGAGGATTAAAGCCATAAAAATTCTGAAGACGGTCTAGTTGGGCATCCGTAGGTTTTTCATCAATCATCATGGTCCTGTTTCCCTGAACATTACTGTGCCCACGAACAGGACAAACACCTGCCCCGGGTTTACCAATACTGCCTTTTAACAACAGGATGTTGAGCATTTCCTTAATCATATCTACACCATTGGGCTGTTGGGTGATTCCCATTCCCCAGCAGATAATAATTCTTTTTTTAAACGCCAGCATTTGTGCAGCATCATAAATCAACGCAGTAGAAACCCCAGATTCCTTTGCAAGTTCTGCTAATTTATAGGTTTCGAACTGCTCGATAAAAGCACCATAGCCAACTGTTTTTTCGGCAATAAAATCATGATCGAATACCGCTCCTGGAGATTTTCTTTCAAATTCAAGCAGAAGCAGTTCAATCGCTTTCAAAAGGGCCATATCGCCATTTATTTTTACAGGCAGATAAATATCAGCGAGTTTTCCGCCAGTACCCAGCACACCACTTACCTCCTGAGGATTACGGAATCCCATTAATCCTGCTTCAGGCAAGGGGTTTATGGCAATGATCTTACCTCCGTTCTTTTTACATTTTTCGAGGGCACTCATCATCCTTGGTGCATTGGTTCCCGGATTCTGGCCTACGATCACAACTACGTCGGTATCGTAGAAATCTTCGAGCTTTACGGTTCCCTTTCCAATACCAATCGTGGGGCGTAGTGCAGTACCTGATGTTTCATGGCACATATTGGAGCAATCGGGCATATTGTTGGTCCCATATTCTTTGGCAAATAACTGGTAAAGAAATGATGCTTCATTACTCGTTCTTCCCGAGGTATAAAATGTTGCCTCATCTGGTGTTTCCAACGCATTCAGATGGGCTGCAATTTTCGAGAATGCATCTTCCCAGGAGATAGGTTGATAGTGGGTGCCTCCCTGTGGCAGGTACATTGGTTCGGTTAACCGCCCCATTTTCCCTATGGTAAAGTCATCCAGCTTTGCCAGGTCAAAAACAGAATTTTCCTTAAAAAATTCGGCAGTAACCCTTTTGGTTGTAGCCTCTTCGGCAAGTGCCTTTGCGCCATTTTCACAATATTCTCCCAATGGAGAACGCTCATCATCCGGATCCGGCCAGGCACAGCTCGGGCAGTCGAAACCACCTGCCTGATTCATTTTAAACAATGCCCTCGTCCCTCTTAAAAGTGTTTTTTCTTCAATTAGATCTCCGAATGCGGCCACCACTGCGGGTATGCCAGCAGCCCATGTTTTTACAGGTGTTAGTTTAAGGCCTAACAATTTATAGGGATTTTCTGCAGCAGGTTCTTTTTTATCGTTCTCCATACCTTAACTATTTAAATGGGGATTGGGGTAATTGTCGCTTTGGTCCTCTTCTACATTATCCAGGCAGGTAAAGTCCTTTTCTATCAACAAGCTAACAGGCCCGCTCAGGTTACTAAATCCTACCTTATCTGTATTGACCAGTTCTTTTACCATTTTCTTGGGCATGTACAGCACGATGCGGTTATCAATAAAATCGGCACTTAGGTTGTCATCACTTGTAGTTGTTATGGCGTATTCCAATGTTTTGCTCATGAAATGGGAACTTTCGGAGAGAAACCCAACAGTACCCAGGGCCTCCACTTCTGATTTGGTTAATCTATATCTTAATGAATTGCCTTTAATTCTAATTTTCATGCGATGTCGGGGTTAGTATCTTATCGTTAATGGTATATATGTTAAATCTGTCGTTTCTAAGAAAACCAAGCAATGTAATATCGAACTCATTGGCCAATTCTACGGCGAGGGTTGATGGAGCACCAATTGCAGCCACAATAGAAATTCCGGCCATGGCTGCTTTCTGGATGAGTTCAAAGCTGGCCCTTCCACTCAAAAGCAATATAAATTGACTTAAAGGAAGCATATTCTTATTTAGCGCAGTACCGATTAGCTTGTCCAATGCATTATGACGCCCCACATCTTCACAGAGTAATAACAATTCGCCTTCTATGGTAAAGAGACCTGAAGCATGGATACCACCAGTTGCTGCAAAATTGCTTTGGGCCAGCCTCAATTTTTCGGGCAAGCTGTAAAATACATCTGGAGATAAACGCATTTCCTGTTGATGGGCTAAATTTGAATAAGGGCTTACTGTTCTAATGGATTGTATAGAACCCTTGCCACAAACTCCACAGCTTGAGGTGGTATAAAAATTCCTGTCAGATTGCAAAAGATTGGGCATAAACCCTTCAGTCAATTCTACACAAACAATATTTTCTTTTTGCAGTTCACAGGGCATGGATATATGGCTGATGGCTTTAACATTTCCATATGAAGAGATTATGCCCTCTGTAAACAAAAACCCAAGCGCAAGTTCCAGGTCATTTCCGGGTGTGCGCATCGTGATGGAAATATTCTTTTCAATCCGGTTCCCTGCCGGTCCATATACTATTCTAATTTCGAGTGGCTCTTCCACTGATAATATATCCAATGAAGGCGAAGCGATGAAACCTGAAACTTTATTGACAGGTAGGTGCTTAATCGAAACTGATGGAACATCCCTCATAACAATGATTGGTAAAGTCAGAAATTAACACTAAATATAGTTATTTTGAATACAAAGCAATTGTTATTTCATGATATAATTATTGAGCCAGCAGCGTGCCCAAGCCTACTAAGCTTGCAGCTATGGCATATGATTTTACACTGATAAAGCCTCTTATTTTGTGAGGCCTTGCCATTCCGAACCAATTATAATTTAATTATATTTAACTTCAAAAGAAGGAATATTAGTCAGACTAAACGCTTAAAAAATATAACTGTGAATCAATCTCAAAACGTAACAGACTATCCGAATAACAATACCATTTTTACGGTTTGGAAATTTAAAGATGGAGCAGCCATCAGGCCGGCCTTCAAAAGGCTTTGTGCACTGGTAGAGAATATGAACCGTTCTTATGCCGTTAGGGTGGTAAAAGGAAGAACGAGCTGTGTACTGGGCGTGGGCTTTTCGGCCTGGCCAAAACTGGGATTACCCTTGCCTCCTCCTAAGGAACTTTGTAATTTCGAGCCAATTATCGGCGCAAAACATATCGCAGTATCCACTCCGGGAGATATCCATATCCATCTTCGGGCGCTTGACATGGCAATATGTTTTGATATGGCGAGTGACATTGCGAGCATCATGCTGCCAGTTGCCGATTGCCTGGAGGAGATACATGGATTCAGGTACTGGGATGGCCGTTCGATCCTGGGTTTTGTTGATGGAACGGAAAATCCAATTGGTGATGAAAGGCCTTTTTTCGCTCTTGTTGGAGAGGAGGACCCAGCATATAAAAACGGGAGTTACCTTTTTGTGCAAAAATATTTACATGAAATGAAAAACTGGGAAGCGCTTTCAACGGAGGATCAGGAGAAAGTAATCGGTCGGTATAAAATGAGCGATATCGAAATGACCGATGATGTAAAACCCAGCAACTCCCATAGTGCCCTTGCAGGAATTGAGGATAAAGCAGGAAATGACCTTAAAATAATTAGAGACAATATGCCTTTCGGACATCCTTCAAAAGGTGAAGTTGGAACCTACTTTATTGCTTATTCTAAAAATTTCAGTACCGTTAAAGAAATGTTAACACGAATGTTCATTGGTTACCCGCCTGGCAATTCAGATCGGATCCTTGATTTTAGCACTCCGCACACAGGCACCTTATATTTTGCACCAAGCCTTACCATGCTACAGGCTTATGCTGAAGAAGGCATGTAGCTAATTCTTGTGATGATTGATGCGAGGTAATACGAGACCGGGCTTGAACCAAAAATCACCGTTCCTTACCGATAATGTGCATCAGCTAATCGTTGATGGTTTGGAAATTCCCAAAAGCATCTTTGCACATTTCTCACTCTTTAAATTTTGAATATTGTCCTCTTTCCATTTTTATATTTAATCGTTGGTAAAATTCAACAGGATTAAATGCTATTCGCTTATATTCTGTTTGTACGGTTGTTTTCCCTTGATTTAGTTTATCCTGGTTTTCCCAAACGGCAATTGTTATAATGATCAAATTGCCCGCATTGTCTTTTTGTTCGAAAACCTGATCACTTATAAAGCCTGGCAAAGTTTTTATAAACACCCTGTTATAATTCATTCTCTCTACAAACTCTTCAACTGATACTTTGGGAACTGAAAACTTATCGACGAAGTATATCTCATCACGATTTTCTTTTTTATTGGATAAATTTGTGAGGTCGATGGGTAAGACACCCAATTGTTGTAAAAAGCCTAAGCGGTCCGTTTGTATCTGACTTCCAGTTATTTTGCCATTTTTAAATTCATAGGTTGCTATCCCGTCAACAGAAACAGTTTTATTGGTTGGCGGAATATTCTGAAATTGATTTTTATGAGTTCCACTAAATTTTTGTTTTACTACTACTTTATTTCCATCAGCAATTATCTCTTTTACTTCCCATTGAGCATCTGGAAATGCTTTTGTTAACTCAAATATTGTTTCTTGAAAGCCAGTGGCGCCCTTGGCTCCAAACTGATTTATATAATCCGGTGAAATTATCTCTGATAACTTCTCATACCGTTTTTTTAAAAATACCGTATCGTAGAGGGAATAAATGAGCTCCTTTTGTTTATTGTTATCCATCTTGTTTGATTTTTCTAATGACCTGTTAGTAACTTGGGAAAAGCTATTTTGCTTGCACATCATTACGGTGCATAATGCGAAGGTTATTCTGAGTATTGAAGTCATCGGTTATATTTTTTATACTTCAAATTTCAGAACAACTCAAGCCAAATCATTGTAAAAAATCATTGAATTACCAAAAGTTAGGCGATTTATAGAACGCTGATGGTGTTTGCCCCGTAAACAGTTTAAAGTCTTTATTGAAATGAGGTTGGTCGTAATATCCTGCGTTAAAAGCTATGCCTGCCAGGCTTTCTGCTTGTTGTTTCTGCCTCACAATTGCCTCCATCCTTATAATAGAGGAGAATTGTTTTGGCGATGTGCCAACTGTTTTCCTAAACCTCTTTTCAAAAGCGTCATTGCTGATACAAAGCGTGTCTGCTAATTCTTTTATTCTGATTGCACCTTTTGTTGAATGAATTATTTCTACCGCTGCTGAGATTAATCTGTCAGGTGTATGGCTGTCTAATCGTGATAATAAAAACTGCTCAATGATGGCAATCCTTTGAATATTGTTTTGAGCTTCGGCTAATTGTTCTTCAATAATTTCAATTGTATTTCTCTTAATGAAAGCATCAAGAGAAATACTTTCTTCAAAGAGTTCATAGAGCGGTTCGTTAAAAAATGCTTTAGCCCCTGTCTCTTTAAACTGAACAACTATGGTCGCGGAATCTTGTAAATAGTGGACGAGTCTTACCGATTTTCTTAAACCAGAAATAGTTGAAACAGGCAAAAGTTCTTCTCTATCGTCTGATAGGTAACTAACCTGTCCCTTGTAACGAAAAGCAACAACAAGCGAAGTGCCTGGCAAAATCCTATTTGTCATTTCCACTTCACTTTCAACAATTCTGTATGCCTTGATGAAAGGTCTCAGTAATTCGGTCGGTATATACTCTTCAATTTTCATTTTTGCTGTTGGTACTGATAAAAATACAGCTTCTATTTATGCTGTACAAAATTTTTCTCGGATATATATCCCTCCAATAATTTGGGAGGATACCAAGATAAAGTAAAATACTTTGGAG